>NZ_VJNT01000037.1:0-96943 GCF_008633895.1 Campylobacter sp. LR264d | reverse complement strand
CACCAGTATCTTAATTTTAGTAATTTTTCAATTTAAATTCTTCTTTCGCAATAAGTTTAAGGCTAATATTAGTCCCTTTTTTATCTACAAAGAAATTTCCTTTTAAATATGCTACTGTATGGCTAATTAATAATTCATTATCAGCTATTGGCACCTTATAAACATTTGGATATTCCTTGGTAGGACAAGTTTTTTTGAATTTATCATTGATTTTATTATATTTATCTATAAACTCTTACACCTTTTTATATTCGTCAATAAATAAACATAATTTTTATTATCTGTGTTTTCTTTATTGATATAAAAAGTTTCTTTATTGCTTAACATTTCGCAAACATATATAAGGAAAGTAAGGTGTTGTCTTTACAAGAAGCTATTTCTCCATATACAAAAAATATTACAATAGGCTTTTAATTTTTTACTTGTTCTAAGATATTTTGAACATATTTTTCTCTAAGTTTTTTAGTAAATTCTCCTATTTTACCATTGTTTATAAGCTTTTTATCAGCACTAATTACAGGCAGTATTAAAATAGTAGCAGCTGATATAAATACTTCATCTGCCTTATAAACTTCTCCTATACTAAAGGCCCTTTCATTTACATTTAAATTTAATTCTTTTGCAAATTTTAAGATATTTTTTCTACGAATTCCACTTAAAATTTCATTTGATATAGGTTTGACTATAAGGGTTTTATCTTTGATCATAAAGGCTGAGGAGCTAGACCCTTCATTCACTAAGCCATTTTCTACTAAAAAGGCCTCGTCTGCCTTTTGTTCTACTGCCATTTCCTTTGCATAACATTGACCAAGCAAAGATATGCTTTTAATATCTCTTCTTTTCCAACGCAAATCAGGAACACTTACAACGCTAATTCCTTTATCTTTCAAAGGATTATTTAAAATTTCACATTCAAAAACAAAGCACATAATAGTTGGTTTAATATTTTTTGCAAAAGCAAAGTCCCTAGATGAAACGCCCCTTGTAACTTGCAAATATATGCCACCTTCTTTAACATTATTTTTAATAATTAAATTTTGTAAAATATATTCAAATTCAAGCTTTTCATAAGGAAATTCTAGTTTTATTGATTTTAAAGAGCGAAAAAATCTTTCCCAAAAATCTTCTTTATCTACCATTTTACCATTAACAACAGGTACTACTTCATAAATTCCATCACCAAAAATAAATCCCCTGTCAAAAACGCTAATCTTAGCCTCTTCTTTTTTTAAAAACTCACCATTTAAAAAAACTATTTCTTTTTCACTCATCATAATTTATCCTTAATTAAAAAAATATGTTAAATTCACTAAATATTAAAACAAAAATTGTATAATTATACCTAGTTATTTTTAAATTAAGAGTAAGAAATGGCAAATAAATTCACACAATTTAGCTTAAATTTTATCTTTAAAATTTCAGAACAACCCGTGCTTTTAAAGGATTTATTAGAAGCTAATGCTTTATTTAATGAAGGTATGCTTGTAGATTATGCTAAGTTAAATTTTAAGCTTAAAATGCTTAATGCTTACATTTACTATGGAATTTTATGCTTTTTAATACTAGTGCCCCTACTTTTGATAACGCATTATTTATTTACTCGCTTGGATTTTCATATAAGTATTCTTAGTTCTATTTTGGTAACTGCGGTCGTTTTTATAGGCTTTGATATATTTAAGGTATATACTAGAAAAATTATGTCTAAGAATTTGATTTTAAAGGCATGGGCCAATCATTTTCCTTGTTTTGCTTATGAAAAATATTCAAGTATAGTTGAAGAAATTTATAAACAAGCCCTAAAAGATGAAGTTTCTAAAACAAATTTAGAAAAATACGTCTTAGAAAAAATAGTAGAAAATCACTCTAAATAATCTAAAATTTGATTCTTAAAACGCATATTTTCAAGTCTTCTTTTAAGTTCTTTATTTTCTTCATTTAAAACGCTTTCTTCATTTCTTAAAACGGCTATTTCACGGCTTAAATAATAAATATTATTTCTTATGTAAATTTGAGGTACAAATAAAAACAAAACAAAGCTTATGAACAAGGCCACAAAAAGCAATTGATTTAAATTTAAATTCGCATCTTCTTTAGTGGCATTTGAAAAGCTCTCAAGCAAGGTATTTTTAGCATTTTCGTTTTCTTCGCTATTTGAGATAATATTTTTTATATCTATTTTTTCTTCTTTTTTTTCAAAATTATTTTCTTTAATCTCTAAATCTTGTTTAATCTCTAAAGATTTAACTTCCCTTTTTTCTTCTAGCTTATCTTTTTGTTGTATAGTTTCTTTAATATTTTCTTTTTTTTCTTCCTTTTTATAATTATGTCTTTGTTTTAAAATTTTAGCAGTTTCTTCACTTTCTGTAATTGTAGTTGTTTTAGGCTCTTGGGTTGTAATTTTAGTATTTTGACTTACTAAATTTTGATTTTTATCTTTTTTACTATTTTTGCTAAAAACACCAAATAAATTGCGTCTCTTTTTATCGCTTTGTTTTTCTGTTTTATCCTTTTTCTTTTTAAATTGAGTAAAAATTTTATTTGTTAAGGACTGCCTTTCTTCAAGCTTTACATTGATTAAATCTTCTTTTAAATAAATATTTGACTTTTTTTCCCTATCTTCAAATTCTTCATCATCATCTAAATAATCATGCCTTGTTTTATGCCTATTTTTAAATCTACGTCTTAAAATATCATCACTAGAAAGTTCATTAAATTCATCATCTAACGGTTTTCCTTGCGATATAGCACGAGAATATTTAAGCATTTTTTCCCGTATATTTTGTTTTTCTTTTAAAAAATCATCTTCTAACATTCATTTTTTCCACTAAAATAAAAAACACGCATTTTAGCACAACTTGCACGAGAATTTTTTTCTATTTCTAACTTAGAAGCCCTAATAACCTTTTTATTCACAATATGCCCTAAGCTATGATTATTGCCACACTCGCATTTCACAGCTCGTAAATCACAAATGCAAGATTTTTCCCATTTTTTAAAAAAATTTTTTACAATCTTATCTTCTAAGGAATGAAAACAAATTATAGCCACAACACATTCTTTAAGCCTTGATTTTTCAAGCTTTAATAAAAATTCATTCAAGGCGTTAAGTTCATCATTTACTTCAATCCTTATAGCTTGAAATACTAAAATAGCTTGTGAAATATGTCTATTATTTTGCCTTTGAAAGCCTATAATCTCGCAAAGTTCTTTTGCACTTTTTATCTCTTTTATAACCCTAGCCTTGCAAATTTTTTCAGCTAAAAAAAATGCGTTATTTAGCTGGGCATATTCTTTAAAAATATTAGTAAGTTTTTCTTTGCTATAAGAATTTATCACTTCAAAGGCACTAAGTTTAGAATTTTTATCCATTCTCATATCTAAATAATCAGACCTTATGCTAAAACCTCTTTCATTTTTATCAAGCTGCAAGGATGAAACGCCTATATCTGCAAGAATTCCTCTTAATTTAGAACTATCAATTTTATCTAAAATTTCCCTAAAATCACAATGATAAAAAGTAATTCTATCCACAAATTCCTTTAAGTAATCCTTTGAAAAATTTAAGGCTATCTCGTCTTTATCACAAGCAATTAATTTAAGTTTAGAATGTGCTTTAAGTAAGGCATAGCTGTGTCCCCCATAACCCAAAGTACAATCTAAAAATAGCCCCTCGTTTACATTTTCAAAGCTTTGTTTTACTTCTTCAAGCAAAACAGGAATATGTAAAATTTGCAAATTTAATCCTAAAAATTTAAGTTTAAAAGCCTAATTATAACGAAAAAGTATTTAAATGCACAATTTTAAAGAAAATATTTAAAAAAATAACCTTAATTAAACTAAACTTAAACACTTATTAGCTAATATACGAAACTATAAATTTATAAATTTAGTCAAGGAAAACAATGCTTACTTGGATGCAACATCATAAAAAATACCTAGTTATTACTATTTGGGTTAGTGTTATAGCCTTTGTTGGTGCGGGTTTTGTAGGCTGGGGGGCTTATGATTTTAATCTAAATAGAAGCTCATCAGTTGCCATTGTAGGAAATGAAAAAATAAGTTTTAGCGAATTTAGCACTAGATACAATCAAATTTTTAATACTTATAATCAAATAAGCAATGGAAATTTAAGCGAAGAAAATGCCTTAGAAATGGGGCTTGATTTATTAGCACTTAGTTCTTTAGTAGAGGATAAACTTTTATTGAGCTTTGCTAAGGATTTAGGACTTAGTGCATTAGAAAGTGAAATTTTAAACGAACTTAAAAATTTGAGTGCATTTCAAGACCCACAAGGTAATTTTGATAAAAATCTTTACTATGAAATTTTAAAACGCAATCAAATCAGTGCAAAGGACTTTGAAGAAAGTCTTGCAAAGGGTATTACCATAGATAAATTAGCAAATATTTTTAAGATTGCAAATTCAGATGAAGAGCTTAAAATGCTAGCAGCTAGCTATTTTATGCAAGATTCTTTAAATATTGATGTTTTAACAAATAATAATCAAAATGTGGATATAAACGAAGAAGAGATTAAAAAACTTTGGAATGAACATAAAGAAGATTATAAAATGCCAAAAACTTATGAACTTTCTACTTTTTTTGTGACTGCTGATATGAAAGATTACAATGATGAAGAGCTTATAAAATTTTACAACGATGAAAATAATAAATTTAAGTATAAAGACTTTAATGGCAAAATTATGAGCTTTGAAAATGCAAAGGAAGACGTGATAAAAGATTATATTTTAGATAAAACAAGACCTTTAGCTAATGAAAAATTTCTAGCCTTAAAGGATAAAAAAATAGAATTTGAAAATAATATAAGCATTGATGAAAACGCTGTTTATTACCCTTTAGAACTTTTAGCAAAGGCAAAAAGTGATGATATACTAAGACCTGTTATTTGGAATAAAGATAACGATAATATAGGCTATTTAATCATAAAGCTAAATAAAAGCAATCCAGTTCGCATTAAAACTTATGAAGAAGCTAGAAGTGAGATTTTGCCTATTTATATAAGCCAAAGCATTAAAAATAAGCTTGAAGAAAGGGCTAAACAAAATTTAGCAACGTTCAAAGGGATAAATATAGGCTTTGTAACTAGAGATAGTACTAGGGATAATGAAAAGGTAAATTCTTTAAATGATGCAGAATTTGCTAGTTTATTAATGGGCGTTTTTAATAACGAACAAAATGCTTCTTATGTGGTTATAAATAACGATAAGGTAGCCCTTTATAGAATAAATAAACAAAAATTACAAGCACAAGATAATAAAATAGAACAATATCAAGCTATGTTAACTCAAGCCTTAGATAATTTAAAATCAAGTGAAATTAAAAATGAACTTATTGAAGAGCTTAAAAAAACATATCCGATAAAAATTTACTACAAAGGGAATCAATCTTGATGAATATATTAGGAATTGACTTAGGTTCGACACAAACTTGTGCCATTGTCGCTCAAAAAGACGAAGAAGGTTTAAAAATAATCGGTTTTGCAAAGGCAAAAACAAATGGAGTTAAAAAGGGTGCTATTACAAATATAGAACTTGCCTCCAAATCAATAGAAGAAGCCGTTAGAAACGCTGAAATGATGTCAGGTGTTCATTATGATAAAGTAATTATTTCAATATCTGGGGCATACACAAAAAGCGTTGATAGCGTGGGCGTGGTTAATATCCCAACTCAAGAAATTAGCATAAAGGCTATTCAAAGGGCAGTAACTACAGCAAAACACACAGCAAATTTACCAAGTGGTTATGAAATCGTGCATGTTTTGCCTTATAATTTTAAGGTAAATGATTTAGAACATGTTGAAGATCCTCTTGGAATGAGCGGCAATCGCTTAGAGGTATTAACTCACATAGTAATATCTCAAGAATCACATATTAAAAATCTTAAAAAAGCTGTAGAACTTGCGGATTTAAGGGTAGATAATATAGTCCTTTCAGGCTATGCTTCTGCTATTGCTTGTTTAGATGATAGCGAAAAAGAACTAGGTGTTGCACTTATTGATATGGGTGGGGCAATATGCGATATAGTAGTACACACTGGAAATTCTATAAGGCATAATGATTGTTTGCAAATTGGTTCTATTAACATAACACAAGATTTATCAATGGCACTACATACTCCACTTAAAGAAGCTGAAAAGATAAAATTAAAATATAAATCACTTTCTCAACAACCTAACGCCCTTATTCAAATTCCATCAATGGGCGATGAGAAAAAGGTAAATGAAGTATCCTTAGAAATTATTTCTAATGTTATTTATGCAAGAACAGAAGAAACTTTAATGATTTTAGCAAAAATTCTAAGTGATGATTGTTATACTGATGTTATAGGGGCTGGTGGAGTTGTATTAACTGGTGGTATGACGCAACTTGCCGGGCTTGATGAATTAGCCCCTACTATCTTTGGAAATAAATCTGTTCGCCTTGCAAGTGCTAGAAAAGATTTAGCTATGGGTTTTAGTGAAATTTTTGATAATCCTGAAAATACTTGTGCTATTGGTCTTTGTTTATATGGGGCTGGACACTTCACTCCTTATGAACTTGACTCTAATGAAATATTAAGATATAAGGGCGAGATTGAGAATTTTAACCATAAAATAAAGCAAGAAGTAATACCCAAAAAAGAAGAAATAGAGATAAAAACTGAAAATTTTGATGAAAATTTACAAGAAAATGATACAATAACGCTAAAAGATGAGTTAAACATTAAGGAAACGAAGATAAAAAAGCCTGGAATGTTTTCTAATATTTGGCATAAAATTATGAATCAATTTTAAGGAGTAGGGTTTATGAGCGAATTCTTAGTTGAAGAAGCACAACACGGCTTGGGTGTTAGTATTAAAATCATCGGTTGTGGTGGTGGTGGTGGAAATATGATAAATCATATGATAAAAATGGGTCTTAACGACCTAGATTTAATAGTCGCCAATACAGACGCACAAGACCTTGCTAGTTCATTAGCAAAAACAAAAATTCAATTAGGGGAAAAGAAAACTAGAGGACGTGGTGCTGGAATGGTGCCAGAAGTTGGTGCTGAAAGTGCTAGAGAAAATTTTGAAGAATTAAAGGCTTCATTAGCACAAAGTGATATAGTATTTATTGCCTCTGGACTTGGTGGTGGTACAGGTACAGGTGCCACACCTATAATCGCTCAAGCCGCAAAAGAAGTTGGTGCCCTAACCGTTTCAGTAGTAACAATGCCTTTTAAATTTGAAGGAAAACCTAGAACAAGATTAGCAGAAGTTGGTCTTGAAGAACTTAAAAAGGAAAGTGATTCTATTCTTGTGATTCAAAATGAAAAATTGCTTAGTTTAATCGATAAAAAAGCAAGTATGAAAGATTCTTTTAAAGTAGTTGATGATGTACTTACAAATGCAGTTCGTGGAATGGTTTCTATACTTTTAAATAATGGTGATATTAATGTTGACTTTGCCGATGTTAAAACAGTTATGAGCCATAGGGGCTTAGCTTTAATGGGTATAGGTAGTGCAAAAGGTGAAAATGCGGTAAATGAGGCTATTTCAAATGCTATTGAATCTCCTTTGCTTGATGGTATGGATATAAAGGGTGCAAAGGGCGTTATATTGCATTTTAAAACAAGTTCTAATTGTTCTTTCTTTGAAATTGCCCATGCAGCAGAAGGCGTACAAGAATTGGTTGATGAAAATGCTAAAATCATATTTGGAACTACTACTGATGATACTATGGAAGACAATGTGGAAGTAACCATTATAGCAACTGGCTTTGAAAATAGAGCTAGTCAAGCAAATATGGAAAAAGCTAGTGAAGAAAAACAAAATGCTAAAAATCCTTACATAAATATCAAAAAAGTTAGTGGTGGCTATGATGAGGAAATGATGTCTCAACTTGAAACACCGGCCTTTTTAAGAAGGCAAATGGACTAAATTTCAAGGTATTTTTACCTTGATTTTTTTTAACTTTCAAAACTCTCTAAAATTTATTTTTTAACCATAAAAAATCTAACAAATATAAAATTTTTTGCTATAATCTTCCTTTTTTTAAAATTGTGAGTAAAGATGAAAGATAATATAAATAAAGTTTTTTACAAGTCTAGTACTAAAATTCAAGAAGTAGAAAATAACTCCGTGCATTTAATCATAACCTCGCCTCCATATTTTAATATAAAAGATTATTCAAAAAATGGCTATCAAAATATAGCTCATTCTACTCGTTTAAAAAGCGATATAGGGGGGGGGATGATAACTATAAAAAGTATCTAAATAATCTTAGTTTAGTATTTAAAGAATGCTTTAGGGTTTTAAAGCCAAATGGCAAACTTTGCATTAATATTCCATTAATGCCTATGCTTAAAAAAGATTTAAACACACACTACAACAGACATATTTTTGACTTACAAAGCGATATTCAACATCAAATTTTACACAAAACACAATTTTTTTTAATGGACCTTTACATTTGGAATAGGATAAATTCAAGTAAAAACTTATGTTTGGTTCTTATCCTTATCCTAGAAATTTTTACGCCCAAAACACAACAGAATTTATCACTATTTATGTAAAAGATAGATAAAATAAAGAAAAAATTCCTAACAATATAAAAGAAGTAAGTAAATTAAGTCAAAAAGAATGGCTTGAGTATACAAAACAAATTTGGAATATAACCATACCAAATAAAAATAACCCAGCCTTCGGAAAACACCCTGCTATTATGCCAAAGCAGATTGCTTATAGGCTTATTAAGCTTTATTCTTTTGTAGGAGATATAGTTTTAAACCCATTTGCTGGAAGTGGTACTACCTTAGTAGTTGCAAAATCTTTAAAAAGAAATTTTATAGGTTATGAACTTTATGAAAAATATAAAGAAGTAATAATGGATAAATTAAATGAAAAATAAAATTTATATAAAAGATGTTTTTGACTTTTTGCAATCATTGCAAGGTTATAGCATTGATTTAGCTATAATTGACCCACCTTATAGTTTAAAAAAAGCTCAATGGGATAGTTTTAAAAATGAGAATGAATTTTTAAAATTTACCTTTAAATGGCTTGATTTAATGCTAATAAAACTTAAAAAGAATGCTAATTTTATATCTTTAATACTCCTTATAATTGTGGCTTAATGCTTAATTATTTACAAAATAAAGCAAATTTTCAAAACTGGATAACTTGGTATAAAAAAGATGGATTTAATGCAAATAAAAGAAAATATAACAATAACCAAGAAAGCATTCTTTTTTATACAATGGATAAAAAAGAATATTATTTTGATAATGAAAGCATTAGGATAGCTTATGAATCTACGCAAAGAATAGAACATGTAAAAACTAAGGGGATATTAAAAAATGGCAAAAGATGGTTTCCAAATAATAATGGTAAATTATGCCCTGATGTATGGGAGATAAGTTCTCAAAGACATGTAGAAAAGATTAATGGCAAAACTCAAAAATTAAAACACCCAACACCAAAACCAAAACAAATGGTAAAAAGAATGATTAAAGCAAGTAGTAAAGAAGGTGACTTAATACTTGATTTATTTAGTGGCTCAGGTATCGTAAGTTTAACAGCCTTAGAGCTTAAAAGAAATTTTATAGGCTGTGAAATGAATAAAAAATATTTAAATACTAAATTAAAGGATTTTATATATGAGTGATTTAAACGATTTAAAAGAAAAATTAAATGACGTTTATCCAAATTTATCTTGTTGGGAATTTTTATGTGAAAGACTTAAAAGAGATGATTATCGTGGAACTCATAAATTTCAACATTATCGCTGGGATAAGGAATGTATCAAAATAATATTAAATGAACTAATAAAATATGGTTTACTTTATACCACTCAAGGTGATATTAAAGAAAACTACATATATAAAAAAGAAGAATATGCTTTTACCGAATTTCTAAAATGTAAATATAAAACTTAATAAAATAAATTATAGTATAACTGATATGGGAATGATAAAAATAATATTTGTAAATTTGCATAGAATGGGCTTTATTGAAAGATTTACTAAAAAATGAAAATTTGCGAACCAGATAAAAGGTATCGATATAGATATGTTCAAATAAGCGATAGTGGGATGGAATTTTTACAAGCTAAAAACGAACTTGATTAGCTAAAGTCTTTAGGCATAGCTTTAACAAATGTATTTGGCAACTTACATAGAAGATATTGTAGATATTATAAATTCTTTAAATCATGCTTATTTAGATGAATATGAATTTATGTTTTTCGTGTCTTTTTTAGGCAAAAATTATAATGGTAAAAATCTAACAAAAGATATGATTATAAATTACATAAATGAATTTAGAAATTTAAGGGCTAGAAAAAAGATTGCTATAGAACATATAGCTAATTACTGCAATCCTAAAAACTTCACAGGTGATAAAATCAATAAAAGAGATTTTCATAACTGGAACAATGGAACCCAAACTATTTTTGAAAATCTAAATATGCTTGGTGTTTTAGAATATGATAAAGAAAGAAAAAGTATTACTATAAGAAAAAAAATTTAATGGAGAAAAAATTAAATTTAAAAGAAGTCCTTTGGTAAAAAAAAGAATATTTTAAAAATCATAAAATTAATAAGAACGAACAGTTCGAACTTCACTACATAATCCCTTTTTATCTAATAAAAGATATTGCAATGTTAAAGGCCATTGATAATTGAAAAAATTTAATATACATAGATGCAAAGTCACATAAAACATTAAGTATAAACAAAAAAGGAAGACTTTGTATAAGACTTTCCCTTAAAGACAAAATGCCGTACTTGTCTTTCAGATTATAGTGTAGAATTAAAAGCTGATGAAAATATAAAATACGATACTTCACTACAAAAAACATTACTAGATTATAATAATAAACTTATATAAAATTATTAATTTTCTTCTTTTTCCCCTCTTTTTCTAGTAGCAAGTATCAAAGGAACGCCTTCAAGGCAAAAATGAGAGCGAAGCTTGTTTTGCAAATAACGTTTATAACTAAAATGCAAGGTCTTTGGGCGATTCATAATTAGGGCTATTTTTGGAGGGGCGATTTCATACTGGGTAGCATAATAAATTTTTACAAGTTTTCCTTTATCATGGGGTAAAGGGTGAGTTTTAGTAGCTTCTTGTATGATTTCATTAAGCTTTGAGGTTTGCATTTTTTGAATAAAATTTTCAAAGACATTTAATATTTTTTCAAAAATCACATGCACTCTTTTACCACTTAAAGCACTCACACTTATAATAGGGGCAAAGGCAAGAAATTTAAATCTATCAAGTCTTAATTCTTTACTTACCTTATCAAAATCAAAAGTACTTTTATCCCATTTATTAAGCACTATGATAACGCCTAAAAAATACTTTGAAATAAGCCCAGCAATACGTTCGTCAAGTTCGTTAAAGCCTTGTGATGCATCTAAAACAAGCAAGGCAATATGTGCATTTTCAAGCATTTTTTGTGTCCTATTAAGTCCAAATTTTTCAAGCCCTTCTATCTTACCACGTTTTCTAATACCAGCTGTATCGATAAATTCTATAGTTTTATTATTATAAATAATGCTTTCATTTACAGGGTCAATGGTAGTTCCTTCAATCTCACTTACCACACTTCTATTTTCCTTTACTAAAGCATTTAAAAGGCTTGATTTTCCAACATTAACACGGCCAACAATGGCTACTTTTATATGATTTTCATCTATATCTTTTTCATCTAAATTTTCTAAAAAATCTTCCAAACACTCATCATTATCAACGACCAAAGTTGCATCATCTAAGAATTTTTCAAGCCAGGTACAAAGTTCATCAATGCCTATATTATGACTAACAGAAAGGCTAAAAATTTCTTTTATTCCAAAATTTGCAAATTCCCAAGTCCTTTCTTCATCTTTTTTATTATCAACCTTATTTATAAGCAGTGCCATAGGCTTATTTAGCTTTTTTAAACTATAAAAAATTTTCCTATCTTCATCATCTGGCAATTTTTTTCCATCAACCATATAAAGTATAATATCGCTTTCATGTACCATTTTTAGTGTATTGGTTTGTACTTTTTTAAATAAAATATTGCTTTCATCAAGCCCTCCACTATCAATCAAAAAAGCAGACTTAGAACCTATTTGAATTTTGACCTTATTAATATCTCTTGTAGTGCCTGAAATTTCGCTTGTTATAGCAATTCTTTTTCTAAGCAAACGATTAAATAAGCTTGATTTACCTACATTTGGTTTACCTATGATTATAATATTTTTCATTTTTTATTCTCATTTAATTCTAAATTTAAATAATGCCCTGTATAGCTTTTTTTACGCTCCTTTATCAAATGTGCAACATTGCCTTGTGCTATAATCTTGCCACCCTTAACGCCACCTTCTGGCCCCATATCCACTATATAATCAGCATTTTTAATAACATCTAAATTATGTTCTATTACAAAAACAGAATTATTCATATCTACTAAATGTTGTAAAACTGCTATTAATTTATTAACATCTTCAAAATGCAAACCAGTGGTAGGTTCATCAAGTATATAAAGGGTTTTGCCCGTATCTGTTTTGCTAAGTTCTTTTGCAAGTTTTATGCGTTGAGCTTCTCCTCCACTTAAAGTTGTAGCATTTTGCCCAAGTGTAAGATAATCAAGCCCTACTTTTACAAGCGTATCAAGCTTTTGGCGAATTTTAGGCACGGCCTTAAAAAATTCATTTGCCTCTAAAATACTCATATGCAAAATATCAGCTATACTCTTACCCTTATATTTAATCTCCAAAGTAGCCTCGTTATATCTCTTACCCTTACAAGCATCACAAATCACCATTACATCGGGCAAAAAATGCATTTCTATTTTTATCTCACCATCCCCTTGACATTTTTCACAACGACCTCCTTTGACATTAAAGGAAAATCGCCCTATTTTATAGCCTTTCATTTTTGCCTCTTTTGTATTAGTAAAAAGATTTCTAATCTCATCCATAGCCCCAGTATAAGTAGCAGGATTTGAACGAGGCGTTTTTCCAATAGGACTTTGGTCTAAGTAAATTACCTTATCTAAATATTCTAAGCCCTCAATTTCTACCCCACCTACCTTTCTAACCTTTTTTGCGTGATTTAAGGCTTCTTGTGCAAAAGGAAGTAAGGTTTGAAGTATTAAAGAACTTTTACCCGAACCTGAAACACCAGTGATTGCAACCAAATTTTGTAAAGGAAATTTGGCATTTAAATTTTTAATATTATTAATATTTACATTTTTAAGCTCAAGCCATGTTTTTTGTTTTCTATTTTGCTGTAAAGAAATTTGCTTAAGCCCTCTCATGTATAAAGCAGTTTCGCTATTACTTTTAAGCAAATCCTTATACACTCCACTAAAAACAACCTCTCCTCCAAATTTACCAGCTAAGGGGCCAATATCTACTATAAAATCAGCACTTTCAATGGTTTTTTTATCATGTTCTACTACTATTAATGTATTGCCCTTTGCTTGTAAATTTTTAAGGGTTTTAATGAGTTTTGAAGTATCTCTTTCATGCAAACCTATGCTAGGTTCATCTAAAACATACATAACCCCACTTAAACCACTACCTATTTGA
The DNA here is from genome assembly GCF_008633895.1 of Campylobacter sp. LR264d. Taxonomy (NCBI): domain Bacteria; kingdom Pseudomonadati; phylum Campylobacterota; class Epsilonproteobacteria; order Campylobacterales; family Campylobacteraceae; genus Campylobacter; species Campylobacter sp. LR264d. Next base: position 83,383 of record NZ_VJNT01000037.1, on the reverse strand, counting down.
CTAGCTATACGAATTCTTTGGGCTTCCCCACCACTAATCGTCCTTGCATCTCTACCTAAGCTTAAATAACCAAGGCCCACATCAAATAAAAAATAAAGCCTTTCATTAATCTCATGTAAAATAGGACTTGCAATCATTTGTTCTTGTTCGCTTAAATGCGAAAAATTCTTTTCATTACTAAAAAAATTAACACAATCTTCTATACTCATATCTAAAATTTCACCAAGTCTTTTACCACTAACTTGCACGGCTAAACTTTCTAATTTTAAGCGATGTCCATTGCAATCCTTACAAATTTTCTCACTCATAAAATCAGCCAAATCTCGCTCATCTTTAAGTATATTATAAGCAATCTTTACCACGCCCTCAAAGATTTTTTTAATCCTATGTTTTTTCCAAAAAAAGTTGATTTCCTTAGCATTGCCATATAAAACAAGCCTTTTTTCATCATCGCTTAACTCAGAATAAGGAATTTTAGTATTTATTGAATTTTGTTCGCAAAATGCAAGTAAGAATTTATAATAATAGCTCTTATTAAAGCCATACATTATCTTAACTGCTCCGCTTTCTAAGCTAAGATTTTCATTGATAATTTTTTTCATATCAAGGCTATATCTAATACCAAGCCCATCACAGCTCTCACAAGCACCTTTTAAGGAGTTAAAAGAAAAACTCAAAGGTTCAAGTGGATTAAAAGAAATTTTACAATCAAAACAAGCATAATGTTCGCTGTAATGTAAATTCGGGCTAAGATTAAACTCATCAGCGTTTAAAATTTCAAGTTCTAATTCTCCAAAACTCTCTTCTAAGCCTTTTTCAATATCACTAGCTAAGCGAGATAATAAATCGTCCTTAATCTCAAGCCTATCAATAACAAGTTTTATAGTATGTTTTTTAGTCTTTGCAAGTTCTATATCTTCATCCAATCTAACCATAACCCCATCAACTTGCACCCTAACATAGCCCTTGTGTCTTAAAGACTCAAATAAATCCACAAAGGTACCTTTTTTTTCTCTAATCAAAGGGGCGTAAATAATGATTTTAGCACCTAATGGCAATTTTAAAATTTCATTTACAATATCACTTGAACTCATACTTGAAATTTTTTTACCACAATTATGGCAATGCTGAATACCTATTCTTGCATATAAAAGTCTAAGATAATCATAAATTTCAGTAATAGTTCCAACTGTTGAGCGTGGATTTTTAGAAGTAGTTTTTTGATCAATTGCAATAGCTGGAGTAAGCCCTTCGATTTTGTCAACATCAGGCTTTCCTACCTTGTCTAAAAACTGCCTTGCATAAGCACTAAGGCTTTCAATATAACGTCTTTGCCCTTCTGCATAAAGGGTTGAAAAAGCTAGAGTTGACTTACCAGAGCCACTAAGACCTGTAAAAACTACAAGCTTATTTTTTGGAATTTCAAGGTCAATATTTTTAAGATTATTTTCTCTTGCACCGATAATTTTTATGATATCTTCCATTTTATGCCTTTTTTCAAGCTAAATTTCGATTTTAACACAAAATTTTAAATTATGATAATGCCAAGTTTTCTAAGCAATGAAAAGGTGGTCATAGAAATTGAAAGTACATATATACAAAGTAAAATTTTACGATGAGATGAAATTTTCATATTTTCTATGATTTTAATGCCTAAAAAAACGCCTATCATTGAGGCAATGCCTACTATTATGCCAGAATTTATAACAGAATAATCAATAACCCCTGATTTTACAAAAGAAAAGGTCCCAGCAAATGAAGCTGGTATAACAAAAAATAAAGAAACAGGAACTACCTTTTTGCTATTATATCCTAAAAAATAAGCCAAAATAGGCGTTATTAAAAGTCCTCCACCTATGCCAAAAGATATTGCAAAAATTCCCGTAAAAGCACCAGTACAAAGCAAAACAATATTTTTAGCAAGAACTGATATATTAGTTTGTTGAGGGTGCTCTTTTATACCAAAGGCATATTTTAAGAAAAATGCACAACTTACGCCTAAAAAAATAGAAGTTAAAGAAACATCGCTTAATAATCTTAAAAGCTGACCACTAAAAGCAGCCCCTACTAAACCTCCAAGCCCTACTATAAGACCATCTTTTAAATTTAAATTCTTTTTTTTATAATTTACATACGAACCAAAAATAGATGCAAAAATCATTTGTACTACTGAAATTCCAACGGCATGTTGAGAACTTTCACCAAGTAAAAGCATAAAGGGCACTATTATCATACCTCCACCTATGCCAAATAAACCAGAGGCTATGCCTGATATGATTCCAATTAAAAAATAAGGTATATCCATAATACTCATTTAAATTTCCTATCTTTTTTTTTAAAGTGTTAATTTTACCCCTAAAAACTAAACTTAAATTTAAAAATTTTGTATGTTAAAAGTTAATAAAAGATATTTAAGCCACAAAATGTGGCTTAAATTAATGAAGTTTTGACCAAACGCTACGTTTAAAGCCTATAGCAAAGATACTTAAAATCGCAAAGAAAATCATAATATAAATTCCTAAGCTTTCTCTTTCTTCTTTCTTGCTATCTCCTACTTTTTCAAGGTATGAAACAACTCTTAATTGTGTTTGTTCATTAAGCCCAACCCTTGGCATAGCAGTACCTGAAAGTAATTTTTGAGTATTGTTTATAAAATCATTTAAATACTGCGTTCCACGTGAGCGAATCATCATTGATAAATCAGGTGGTAAAGAACCCAAATAACCCTTTAAATCATCCTTACCTGATGGACTTATAAAATTATCATACTTCATATCATGACAACGTCCACAAGCCTCGATAAAGGCATGTTTATCTTTTTCAAATAAAAATTCCTTTTCAAAAAGTGCTACCTTTTGAGCCCCATCTTCAAGCTTAGCATATTTTGCCTCCAAAGTCTCTTTAATCTCGTTTTCTTGCTTTTGAGTTGACTTTATACTCATTTCTTTAAGATAAGCAATTAAATTTGCTATATTTTCGCTTACAACTTCTTCGCTATCGCCTGACATTTCGCTATTATAAGCACTCATAATAAAGGCATCGCCAAATTTATGATCAACCTTTAAAGCAAGACTAGGATTTAAAATCAAGGCAACTAAAAATTTCTCATCATAAATAATACCTGCTGTGCTTAAATCAGGTGGTATTACACCAAGGGCTGAGTCTGTAATATTTGCAGGAATATCATCAATACTTAAACCATGACATGCAAAACATTGATTTTCAAAAAATTCCTTACCCTTAGTAGAATCGCCCTTTGTAAAGTCTATTTTAGCAACACTAGCCCATAAGGCTTCTTGTTTTGCTAAATTTTCTTGTGCTTTTTGCAAAGCATTTGTGGCATTTTCTATATTTGTTTCGTTATTTTCAGCCTTAGCAAGTTCTAAAAGCTTTTCTTTATCGCTAACTATACCCTTTGCAAAATTAATATCTTCTTCTTCAAAATTAAAATTTGCAGGTGCAACATGAGGGCTTAAAACAGAATGTGCATAAGGTTCAACGCCCCAATATACAAGTGCAGTAAATATCACTACAACACAAAATATTTTTAATTCTCTCATTATTTAGCCCCTTTCTTTCTTTCCATGATCGTAATAACAGGCAAGGCAACTAACAATAATAATAAAAAGATTATAGAAGCATAAAAACCTACCCATGCATTAACACCTGTTGGAGGTAATTTTCCATACACAGTTAAGACTATCAAATCTATAAGCAATACCCAAAACCATATGAAAAATAAAGGTCTTTCATGGGCTGGTTTTACAACATCACTTCTATCAAGCCAAGGTAATAAAAAGAAAATAACTTGTGCTATTCCAAAGGCCGCCAATCCTATATCAAAGGCCTTAATGCCACCTATATCAAAGAAAAAGCCTCTTAATACTTCATAACTCCATAAAAAATACCATTCAGGGTAGATATGAGCTGGAGTTTTAAGTGCATTAGCTGGGTCAAAATTAATAGGATCCATTGCAAAGCCAAATTTAAAGCTTACTAAATAGAAAAAGAATATCATAAACAAGCAAATATACATAAAGTCTTTACTTAAAAAACCTGGCCAAAATGGAATTACTTTTGAATTTTTTGTATCACCTGATATAAATTTTTCAGCCTCTAATTCAAAGTCTAGTTCTTCGGCTATTTCGTTATTTACATGTGGAATTCTTAAAGCATAAAAGTGAAATGCTATAATCATAATAATTACTATAGGCAATAAACACACATGCAACATAAAAAATCTTGTAAGTGTTGGATCGCTTACTGCGTAATCTCCTCTAATCCAAACAACTAAAGCATCGCCTATAAATGGAATTCCACCAAAGAGATTAGTAATAACCTGTGCTGCCCAGTAGCTCATTTGTCCCCAAGGTAACATATATCCACTAAAGGCTTCTGCTGAAAAGATGACAAATAAAAGCATACCACTTATCCAAATCATCTCACGTCCTCTTTTATAAGAACCATAATAAATTCCAGTTAACATGTGAATATAAATAATCAAAAAGATAACAGAAGCTGCAACGCCGTGTATATGACGCCAAAGCCAACCATATTCAACTTCTTGCATAATGGTCTTATTTACACTATCAAAGGCAAGTGCAGTATCAGGCTTATAATACATTACCAATAAAAGCCCTGTGATAAAAAGCACTGTAAAAAGTGTAGTTAAGATAACTCCCATAGCCCATAAGAAATTTATTTGCTTTGGAATCCAGTATTTATTCATTAAAACATCTAATAATTTATGAACGGCAAGTCTTTGATCTAGCCAATCAACTATGCCATTAGCCTTTCTAATATGTGCCATTTTAAACCTCCGCTATCATTTGTTGATATTCAGGACCTTCTTCGCCTAAAACAAGCTTAGTTCCGTCTATTCTAAATGGAGGAATTTCAAGTGGGGTTGGTGGAGGACCAAATGTATTAACTCCATTTATATCAAATTCGCCACCATGACAGGCACATTTAAATAAGCCATCACTCGGGACAAAGGCTGGAATACAACCAAGATGAGTACAAAGCCCTATTACAACCGTATAGGCTGCATTATCAACCATAACCTCTCTTTTTTCATTTTTTAGCTTACTAGCATCTTTTTTCAAAATAAAAATAGGTTTTTTACGCCATTCTATAGTACGCAACTCGCCATCTTGCATACCGGATAAATCAACAGTGGTAAAACCTGCCGCCCTAACGCTAGGAAGTGGGTCCCAAGTTTTTTTCATAGCAACAAGTGACAAAACACCACCTACAGCTGCCACTGTTCCAAATGCAACGCCCATAAAACTGCGTCTACTTTCAGATACAACCATAAACTCGTCCTTTCAATTTTTACAAATTTATTAAGTTAGTAGTTTATCGAAAATAAAATAAATTTTATCTTTGCTTGAAAATTTTTGCAAGCTTAAAGTGAAATAATCTTTAAATTTGCTTTGTTTAAATAGTGTTTGTAAAATCGTAACATAATTTATTTTAGAAACACACAATGATAAAAATAAAAAATAATGATTTTATAATTAAGACCTTAAAAGAGTTAAATATTTGCAATAAACTTAATATTAATGGCTTTTGTGATTATAAGTGGCTGTTTATCCCAGAAATGGCTATATAGAAGAATTTTCATCATTAAATGGGCATATTTTATGCCAAATGAGCTTTATGTCTTATTCAAATGCCCTTATATCAAGGAGCGATTTAGAGATTGGGAGGTGTTGTTCTATAGCTTGGGGCTTAAATTTTATTCGCACTCATCACCCTTTAATTTAATATCTACTTCTTCTTTTACCTATGGTAAGAACGCTTATATATTTAAATATGATAATCTTAAATATGGCAATAACGAGTTTAAAACCACTTCTCATAATGAATTTGTCCTACCACCAGCAAAAACCATTGTAAAAGATGATGTTTATATTTGTACAAATCCTTGTTTAAAGCCCGGTATTACCTTAAATACGGGTTGCGTTGTAACACAAAATTCCTTAGTTACAAAAGATGTTCCACATTATGCTGTGGTAGGTTCAAATCCTGCAAGGATATTAAAATATCGCTTTGATAAAAAGACCATACAAAGATTATTAAGGTTTAAATGGTGGTTATATAATTTTGTTGATTTTAAAAATATTAACTTAAAAACTGATATTAATGTTTATTTAGATGAAGTAAAAAAAGGATTGAAGATAAGCAAATACAAATTTTAAGCCTAAAAAAATACATTTTAAATATTTGCTTGAATTATCCAAAACAAAAAAATATACACTTCTTAATTTAAATAAAAAAACCAATTGGAGCTATTACAAGGGTAACAAACATGCTTTCATATAAACTTGGTAAGTTAATGATACAAGAATCAAAAAGCTTAAAGGATTATATAAAACTTCCTTTTAAACTTTTAAATTATGCTAAAATCCATAAAAAAGAACAAGAATTTTATGAAATCTCCCTTAGCTTAAATCCTTCATTAAAACGTCTGTCGTTAGAAGAATATAGTGATCATGACAAGGCTTTAAGATACAAAGAACATTTAAGCTATAAGTTAGGATAAAGCTTAATCAAAGCTTATAATAATAAATGGGGGGGGGTTATTCAAATTTATCATCATAGATTTGCATAAAATCAAAAAGAAATTTTATAAAAAATAATTAGCTTTAAAAGGCTAAAATTCTCTAGCTTGTAAAAAGCTTTCCAAAAGTTCAATTTGCTTTTCAACACTTTTAATAGAACTTGAACCCTCACTTTGTTTTAAATTTAAGGATTTTTGAAAATTTAAAAGCTCTTGTGCGTCTTTATCAAAATTTGAATCAATGCTTGGTAAATCCTTAATCTCGCTTATATCAATACCCATTTTTTCAGCCTCGCCCACGACTTTTCCTACTATAAAATGGGCCTTTCTAAATGGGATATTCTTTACCCTTACTAAATAATCAGCCAAATCAGTAGCCAACAAATGCCCTTTTTTACAAGCATTTAGCATGTTTTCTTCATTAATGCTAATTTCTTTTAACATAGCATCTAAGATAATAAGGCATTGCTTAGTGCTCTTAACACTATCAAAAACTCCTTCTTTATCTTCTTGCATGTCTTTATTATAAGCTAATGGTAAGGCCTTCATAATGGTTAGTAAAGAGATTAAATTTCCATAAACGCGTCCAGTTTTACCTCGTATTAATTCACAAACATCAGGATTTTTCTTTTGAGGCATTATAGAACTGCCCGTTGAAAAGGCATCGCTTATTGTTATAAAATTAAATTCAGAACTAGAAAATAAGATAAGTTCTTCACAAAGCCTTGAAGTATGCGTAAAAATAACAGCTATATCATAAAGTAAATCAAGGGCAAAATCCCTATCGCTAACCCCGTCCATAGCATTTGCCATTATATCATTAAAGCCTAATATCTTAGCACTCATCATTCTATCGGTTTTATAACTAGTCCCCGCACAAGCACAGCTTCCAAGTGGCGAAAAATCAGTCATTTTATAGGAATTTTCAAGTCTTTTTATGTCCCTTAAAAACATAAAGGCATAGGCTAAAATATAAAAAGAAAAACTCACTGGCTGGGCGTGTTGTAAGTGTGTAAAGCTTGGCATAATAGTATTTTTGTGCCTTTTTGCATGGCTTAATATAGTTTTTATAAGATTTTGCAATAATGCACAAAGTTCTAAATGACTTTCCTTAACAAAAAGCTTAAAATCAGTAGCTACTTGGTCATTTCTACTTCTTGCAGTATGAAGTTTTCCACTTATTTCAGTACCGATTATCTGCCCCAAACGTTTTTCAATAGCCATATGAATATCTTCATCTTGTATATCAAAGATAAACTCATCATTTTCAAGCTCATTTTGAATTTGTTTTAAGCCTTTTTCCATAGCTAAAAACTCATCTTTATTTATAATATCACAACTTACAAGCATACTAGCATGGGCTAAAGAACCCTTAATATCTTGTTTAAAAAGTTCTTTATCTATATTTAAACTTGCGTTAAATTCTTGCAATAAATCACTACTGCTAGTACTAAAACGTCCAGACCACATTTCATTTTTCATAAATTTCCCTTAAATGCTAGGTCCAAATTTGCTATATTCTTTACCCTCTTTAACATCTTCATAACGTTTAAAATTTTCTACAAACATTTTTGCAAGTTTATCTCTAGTTTTAACAAATAAATCCTTATCTTCCCAAGTATTTATAGGATTTAAAAGCGTACTTTCAACGCCTTGTAAGGATTTTGGAATAGCTAGATTAAACACATCAAGGGTTTCAAAATCACAATTTTTAATACTTGAATCTAAAATAGCATTAATGCAAGCCCTAGTTGCCTTTATACTCATTCTTTTTCCTACTCCATAACTTCCACCACTCCAACCGGTATTTACTAAATAAACGCTAACCTGGTGTTTATCTATTTTTTCACCAAGTAAACGAGCATAAACGGTTGGATGCAAAGGCATAAAAGGCTCACCAAAACAAGCAGAAAAAGTAGCTTGAGGCTCAGTTATACCACGTTCAGTTCCTGCTACTTTAGCTGTATAACCACTTAAAAAATAATACATTGCTTGTTCTTTACTTAATTTACTAACAGGAGGCAAAACTCCAAAGGCATCAGCTGTTAAAAAAATTATATTTTTTGGGTGCCCTGCTTTTAAGCTTTTTTCATGATTTCCTATATGTTCTATAGGATAAGAAACGCGAGTATTTTCAGTCTTAGAATCATCGTTATAATCAACACTTTTATCAGCCTTTAAAACTACATTTTCTAATAAGGCATCTCTTCTAATAGCCCCATAAATTTCAGGTTCGTTATCTGGGTCTAAATTTATACATTTTGCATAACAACCACCCTCAAAATTAAACACGCCCTCATCATCCCAGCCATGTTCATCATCGCCTATTAATTTACGATTAGGGTCAGTTGAAAGTGTAGTTTTTCCAGTACCACTAAGCCCAAAAAATAAAGCAGTATCGCCACTTACCCCAACATTTGCAGAACAATGCATAGAAAGTTTATTTTCAAGAGGTAGCCAGTAATTCATCATAGAAAAAATACCCTTTTTCATCTCGCCACCATACCAAGTACCACCTATAACAGCGACATTTTCTTCTACATTAAAGATAACAAAAATCTCAGAATTTAAGCCATCCTTTTTAAAATCATCATTTACGCACTTGCAAGCATTATAAACGATAAAATCAGGCTCAAAATTGTGAAGTTCATGCTCACTAGGTCTAATAAACATATTTTTTACAAAATGTGCTTGCCAAGCTATCTCGGTTACAAAACGAACAGCTTTACGACTTTGAATAGAAGCACCACAATAAGCATCTTGTACATAAATATCTTTATTACTTAAAGCATTTTTTGCCTTTTTTAAAAGCCCATCAAAAAGTTCTTTTGAAATAGGCTGATTAATCTTGCCCCAAGCTATATATTTTTGCGAAGGGTCTTGCTTTACAAAGTATTTATCCTTAGGACTTCTACCCGTAAAAATTCCCGTATCAACGCTAAAAGTACCATTCTTAGTACACTCTCCTTCGTTATTTTGCATCTCATGTTTGAAAAGCTCATCATAACTTAAATTGTGAAAAACTTTTTTAACATTATTTAAACCTAAATCATCAAATTTATTCATAATCAATCCTTGTTTTCTTCTTCATAAATTGCTACGATATCGCTATCACCAACGCTATCTCCTATATTTACTTTTACAATCTTAATCACACCATCTCTTGGTGCACTTACTTCCATTTCCATTTTCATAGCCTCTAAAACCATAATAACTTGTCCAGTGCTTACCTTATCACCATCCTTAATATTTATCTTAAATACACTACCTGAATTTCCAGCGACAATAGCATTTTCACCGGCTTCTTCATGCTCATCTACCTTTTGGATATTTTTAACATTTACATCCTTATCAAAGCCCTCGCTTACTTCAACATGGTATTTATTACCATTAACTGAAACGGTGAATTTATTATCAAGGTGTTGGGCAACAGGTTTTGGCATAGTTGAAATTTTACGAACATTTACCTTTGCATCCCCTCTTAAATATGAAAGTCCCTTATCTTTACAAGCTGCCGCTATAAAGATATTTTCTTCATTTGGTTCTATTCCTTCTTCTTCTAAAAGCTTTCTTGTATAAGCTATACTCTTTGTTTCATCCTTATCGGCTAAATCAATGGCAAGCTCTGTGGTAGGTTCTAAATTTAACTGCTTAGCTGCTAGTTTAATAACTTCTTCATCAGGCTTAACAGGAGTTTTTCCAAAATAGCCAAGTACCATTTTTCCATAACCTTCAGCAATCTTTTGCCAAAGCCCAAACATTACATTATTAAAGGCTTGTTGAAAATAAAACTGACTAACAGGAGTTACACTTGTGCCAAAACCACCTTTTTCAACTACTTCACGCATAGCCTTAATAACTTGTGGAAATTTATCTAAAAGGTTATGGTCTCTCATCATTTGAGTATTTGCAGTTAAAGCCCCACCTGGCATAGGTGAAAAAGGTATCAATGGGCTTACTTGCACAGCCTCAGGTGGTACAAAATAATCTTTTATACAATCACAAAAAATCTCTTCATATTTTAAAATTTTTTCTTCATCTAAACCTAAGTCGTAATTTTTACCCTTTACGGCATGAAGCAAGGTTAAAATATCAGGTTGGCTTGTGCCCCCACTTACAGGACTTGCTGCTAAATCAATGCCATCAACCCCTGCTTCTAAGGCTGCTAAATAACAAGCCACGCTTACCCCTGCTGTTTCGTGTGTATGTAATCTTATGTGCATATTTTCAGGCAAATGTTTTCTTGCCATTTTTATAGTTTCATAAACCTTTTGAGGATTTGAAGTGCCACTTGCATCCTTAAAACAAACGCTAGTAAATGGAATTTGTGCATCTAAAATTTCTTTTAAAATTCTTTCATAAAATTCCACGTCGTGTGCCCCTTTACAATTTGGAGGTAAATCCATCAAAGTAACTACAACTTCGTGTTTTAAGCCGTGTTTTGTAATGCATTCTCCACTAAATTTTAGATTATTAACATCATTTAAAGCATCAAAATTTCTAATAGTAGTAGTGCTATGTTTTGCAAAAAGCTTAGCATGTAAGTCAACTAACTCTCTGCTTCCTGTATCAAGGGTAACTGTATTTACACCCCTTGCAAGTGTTTGCAAATTTGCATCAGGTCCTACAATATCTCTAAATTTATCCATCATTAAAAAGGCATCTTCATTTAGATAAAAATATAGGCTTTGAAATCTAGCTCCTCCACCAAATTCAAAGTGTCTTATCCCAGCTTCTTTGGCAGCTTGTACGGCTGGGAAAAAATCATCCATTAAAACTCTAGCCCCAAAAACGGATTGAAAGCCGTCTCTAAAGCTTGTATCCATCACATCTATATATTTTTTAGCCATAAATTAATCCTTGTACTTTAAATTCTTACAAAAATTTTACGATTATACTATAAATTCTATAAATTTTTCTAATAAAACACTTAAATTTAACTCTTTATCAAAACGGCTATCATAACAATAATAACAGCTAAAGGGGCTATAAATCTTAAAATAAAATACCAAAGTTCAAAGAAAAAATTAGACATAAATGGTCTAAAAAGTATCATAAGCCCTTCTTTTTTCATAACAAAGCCAACAAAGATAGAAACGCAAATTCCACCAAGTGGCATAATAAGTTCGCTTGATAGAAAATCCAAAATATCAAAAACATTTTTTCCAAAAAATTCTAAGCTATGATTTGTAACACTTAAAAAAGATAATATGCACAAAATTCCTAAAATATAAACTACCACGCCTATATAAAAAAGGGCTTTTTTTCTACTCATTTTAAAGCTATTTATCAAATAAAAAGCGAAAGGTTCTATCATTGATACAGCAGAAGTAATCCCTGCAAAAATTAAGGCTATAAAAAAAAGTGCTGCTATAATGTGACCTATGATTCCTAATTGAGAAAATAGTGTTGAAAGTGATATAAATACTAATCCTCCTCCACTTTGAGTAGGGTCTGCCCCAAATTCAAAGATAAAGGTAAAAACTACAAGTCCCATTAAAAGCCCTATTAAGACATTAATAAAAATAATGCTAAGGGTACTAAGTATGAAATTTGAACCCTCTGGCAAGCTTGCAGAATAAGTAATAATGGTCCCTACACCAAGAGAAAGGCTAAAAAAAGCAAGTCCTAAGGCTTGAACTATGGTATCAACGCTTATTTTTGAAAAATCAGGCACAAATAAAAAATTAAAGGCTTGTAAAAAGCCATCCTTGCTACAAGCATAAAAAAGAAGAAATAAAAGCAAGATAAAAAGGCTAGGCATCATCCATACATTTAGCCTTTCAATGCCGTTTTTTATACCCTTTGATACAACATAAAAAATAATAAAAAAAATTATAGTAAAACAAAGAATTTGACTTAAAAAATCCTGGCTTATAAAGCTTTCAAATTTAGCTATGCTACTTTGTAAATCTAAGGGTAAATTTCCACTTAAACTAAGATATAAATAACGAAGAATCCATGCTATAACCAAACTATAAAAGGATACTATAAAAATCGCCCCTATCATCATAAAACCAGCTATACCCCACGCATTTTTATGGCTTGGGGCAAGTGTTTTATAAGCATTAACTGGGTCTTTTTCACTTAACCTACCCATGCTAAGTTCTGCTAAAAAAATAACAAAACTGACGCAAAGTGTTAAAACTAAGTATAAAAGTATAAATGCAGAACCTCCATTTTGTCCTACAAGAGTAGGAAATTTCCAAGCATTACCAAGTCCTACAGCAGAACCTGCAACAGCTAAAATAAAGCCTATTTTAGAAAATTTTGCACTCAAATTTTAACTCCATAAAAAATTTGTTAATTAAAACAAAATTTTTCTTAATAAACAATATCAATTTAAATTTTTTAAGAATTTAAAAATGAGAATTTTAAGATTACTAAATCTTTTATAAAAAGCCATGAATTCGCTTTAAATCTTCACTTATAGCCTTTTTATTGCCGTGTCTATCAACGCTTACATAAATAACATTTGCTGAAGTTACTGCTAGACAAGAAGTACAACCCATATTATCAACCCTTTGGGCTGTTACTTCTACTTGAACTGTTATAGAGGTATTACCAGCCTTAATAATCTTTGCATAGCAAGAAATAATATCGCCTATATAGACAGGTTCTTTAAATACTACCTTATCCATAGAAATAGTTACTACCCTTTCAGGTGCTAACTCCCTTGCAGCAATTCCTCCTGCTAGGTCAATTTGAGATAAAATCCAGCCACCAAAAATATTACCAGCAGGATTTGTATCACTTGGCATAGCAACAATTTTTAATTTAGGCTCCCCCATATCTTTCATTTCTTTACTCCTTATTTTAAAAAATGAATTATAATTAAAAAAAGTAAAGGAGAATTATGAATAATTTTAAAAAACTTGCAAATTTAGCAAAAAAAAGAAAAGAAAAAATCAATGGCTTATACGAACTTTTAGATAGTAATGAAAAGAACGAGTTTATAGATAAGCTTTTAGATATTGCAAATTTAAAAAAGGAAAAAAGTAGTGTTTTAGCCATACTTCGTAGGATGGTTGATTTAAAAGAAGAAAATTTGGTAAAAGAACTTGAAAAAAATGGAAAAAATGAAGAAGAGATTGCTCAAATAAAGCATTTAACCTATAAAGAACTTGTGAATTTTTATGAAAATGAACATCAAAATTTAATAGATGATGCAAAGCAAGAAGGACTTTTAAATGATTTTTATCAAAATTTAATACAAGGCGTTCATAATATAGGAAAAATTATAAATGATTTTGAAAGTGCTTGGACTAAGCAAATCATTGAAACAAATAACAAATATCTAGTACAGGCTTTTAAAAATTTAGATGAGATCTTGCAATTTTTGAGGCAAAATAAGCTTTATCAACTGACCCCACAAGGTGAAATTTGTGAAAGAAGTTATGGAGTGCTTATTAAAATAGGAAGTTTATGGAAATTTGTACCTTACGCAAGGTATTTTGAAAATGAAATTTTAAGATTAGAATATGCCTTTGATATCATGCTTAAAAATCTTAATAAATATGCAAAAACAGATGATGAGTTAGCTTATATTGAATATTTTCAAAAACTTAAACTTGCCTTTTGTGAAAAAAATGATGAAAATATAATTAAAGCATGGCAAGATGCTGAATTTGCTTGGCTTAAAGTAAAATCACCCTTGCAAGTTGGTCACCCCTTAGAATATTATGAAGATAATTACACTCATGCAGTGGCACTAGAATGGGATATTCGCCTTGAAGATGCAAACGATTTTGATGCTTTGAAATTTAGTGATAGTATAAAGGAAAGCTTTATAAGGGTATATGAAAATATAGGCATTAATGATACAAATTTAAAAGAAGAAGTTTTGCATAATATAAATAAGACTCAACTTTATATTTGTATGCCTTTAATTTACTATGGGGCTGAGCTTAAAGGCTTGTTTTCTGCACAAGTTGTACCAAATGATGAATTTGTAAGTGCAAATGGTGGAAAAAAGATTTTTGCATTTTTAAATTTTGTTTATGAAAATAGCAAAACTAAGCCCTTTATGAAACTTGCTAGTGAAATTTTTGATAAAGAATTTTTAAAATATGGACGAGATATTTTATTTTTTAATGAAAGACTTTGGAAAAAAATTTATGAAGTAAGCACTATAGGGCATGAATTTGGACACATTTTTTTTATAACACAAGATAGCGAAAAAGCTATGAATCAAAGTGGGGTATTTAAAAACATAGAAGAATACAAGGCTACAACTGGTGGGCTTGTAAATTTTTTCTATCATGAAGAAGATGAGCTTAAAATGCCAGTTTTTCATGAGTTAATTAAAAGGGCTATAAATTTAATCTCTTGGCAAAGAGTAGAAGAAGTTAAGCCTTATTACACAGAAGGATTAATCCATCTTAGTTTACTTTTTGAAAGCAAAACATTAAGCTTTAAAAATAAAATTTTAAATATAAAATTTGATAATGAAAGCTATGAAAGCTTTAAAATGCTTTGTATGAAAAATTACCATAATTTGGCAAAACATTATACCTTAAGGCTTGATGCTAGTGAATTTTTATCTCATTTTTGTGTTTTAGAAGATGATATTTATCTACCCATAGAAGAAGAATGCAAAGAATTTGTTAAATTTTATTATAATTTATACGAAAAAATTGGTAATGAAATCGATGAAAGTAAAGAATTTGAATATTATAGGAGCAAAAATAACTAAAAATATTAATTTTTTTTTAAAAAATTTTATGTTTTGCTTGATATAAATTAAAAAATATGCTAGAATATGGCGTTTTTAATCAAAAAGAAGGAGCTTTTTATGACTAAAGCAGATTTTATCGCAAAAGTTGCTCAAACAGCCGGGCTAACAAAAAAAGATGCTGCAACTGCTACAGATGCCGTTATCTCTACTATCACCGAGGTTTTAACTAAGGGTGATACCATTAGTTTCATTGGTTTTGGTACTTTTTCAACAGCTGAAAGAGCTGCAAGAGAAGCTAGAGTTCCAAGCACAGGAAGGACTATCAAAGTTCCTGCCACAAGAGTAGCTAAATTTAAAGTAGGTAAAAACCTAAAAGAAGCAGTTGCTAAAAAAGGCAAGAAAAAATAAGCTCGTGGCTAGATTTATTCTAGCCCATTCTGTCTTTATTCAATCTATTTCTTTAAAACCTATAAAATACATTTTTTCAAAGGATATATTATGAAAATATATAGCAAGGTTAGTGAGCTTATAGGCAATACACCTATAATAAGGCTTGAAAAATTTGGTGCAAATATTTTTGCAAAATGCGAATTTCTTAATCCTAGTCATTCTGTTAAAGATAGACCAGCTTATTCTATGATAAAAACAGCGCTTGATGAGGGTAAGATTAATAAAGATAGCTTGATTATTGAAGCAACTAGTGGTAATATGGGTATAGCTTTATCAATGATTTGTGCAGATTTAGGACTTAAAATAATCATTACCATGCCTGAATCGATGAGTATAGAAAGAAGAAAAATTATGCAACTTTTTGGAGCTACACTTGAGTTAACTCCTGCAAGTCTTGGTATGAAAGGTGCTGTTGAAAAGGCTAATGAACTTTTAGCACAAAATAAAAACGCCTTTATCCCATCTCAATTTGCAAATTTAGCTAATAAAAATGCTCACAGACGCACAACTGCACAAGAAATATTAAATGATTTAGATGGACAAGTTGATATTTTTGTAGCAGGTGTTGGTACCGGTGGTACTATTAGTGGTGTTGGTGAAATTTTAAAAGAAAAAAATGCTGATATAAAAATAATAGCAGTTGAACCACAATCTTCTCCTCTTCTTAGCCAAGGAACAGCTGGAGGTCATAAAATTCAAGGTATAGGTGCAAATTTCGTCCCTGATATCTTAAATAGAAATGTTATAGATGAAATACTAACCGTTAGCAATGAAGATGCTATAAACACAGCAAAAGAACTTGCAAAAAGTGGTTTAATGGTAGGAATTTCAAGTGGTGCAAATGTATACGCAGCCACACTTTTAGCAAAAAAATATCCAGGCAAGAATATCGTTACTATGTTAAATGATACAGCCGAAAGATATCTTTCTACTGATTTATTTGCTTTTTAATTTTAAGGCTAGTTTTAACTAGCCTCACTCACAATTTTTTACAAATTTAAAAATTTATTTTAAAATTCCTTGACTGATAGTTAATCTAATGATATATAATTTGATAAATTCTTTAAAAAAGGAGAACTTATGAAATATATTTTAGATTCAGGACTTATTGCAAGTAAAGGCTATGCAATGCTTTCAAAGGATGCTAAATTTACACCCTTTGAATTTACTCGCCATAAAATCGGCGACAATGATATTTTAATCAAAATTTTATACGCTGGAATTTGTCATAGCGATATACATACAGCAAAAAGTGAATGGGGAGAGGCAAATTATCCTTGCGTTCCAGGGCATGAAATAGCAGGAGAGGTAGTAGCGGTTGGCAAAAATGTTAGCAAATTTAAGATTGGTGATTATGCTGGTGTGGGTTGTATGGTAAATAGTTGTAAAGAATGTGAAACTTGCAAAAATGACCAAGAACAATTTTGCGAAAAAACTATTTTTACATACAATAGCATTGATATTTTTAACGACAATAAAAACACCTATGGAGGCTATTCAAATAATATAGTAGTAAATGAACACTTTGCAGTAAGTGTCCCAAAAGATGCCCCACTAGAAAAAGTAGCACCCTTGCTTTGTGCAGGAATTACTACCTATTCTCCTTTAAAATTTTCAAAGATTAAAGAAGGTTGCAAGGTAGGGGTAGCTGGTTTTGGAGGTCTTGGAATGATGGCTGTAAAATATGCTGTAAAAATGGGTGCAATTGTTAGTGTTTTTGCAAGAAATGATAATAAAAAAGATGATGCAAAAGCCCTTGGGGTTAGTAATCTATACACAAACCCTAATCAATGCAAAGAAAAATTTGACCTAATAATCTCAACCATTCCTACAAATTATAATCCTATTGATTATATTAATTTACTTAAATTTGGCGGAGAACTTTCTATAGTTGGACTTCCTCCATATGAAGTAAGCCCTAAAATTAACATAACTGATTTAGTATATAAGGCTGGAAAAAAGGTTTATGGTTCTATGATAGGTGGTATGAAAGAAACTCAAGAAATGCTTGATTTTTCTCTTAAACATAAAATTTATCCAGAAACTGAATTAATACAGCCAAATGAAATTGACAAAGCTTGGGAAAATTTACTTACAGGCAAGGCTAAATTTAGATATGTTATTGATATGAGTAAGCAAGATTAAAAATTTTTAACCCTTATCTATAAATTTAACAGATAAGGGTTTTGTATCAAAATTTACTCACATAATTATATTGTATGCAATTTTTAAGATTTTCATAAAAATATAAGCAAAAATATTTTAAAATCCTTGTATTTATAGATTTTTATTAAGGACAATTATGAAAGATTTGTTTTTATTTAGTTCTTTGCTTGATGCAAGTCACACCTTTACTTACTTTTTTCACCTAGGTTTAGTTGCTCTAATTGCTGTTATTATTGCTAAATTTGCTACTCATTCTATGCAACTTATACCAAGAACTACTCAAAATTTAGGAGAAGCCTTTTTAGAGGGTATTTTATCAATGGGACGCGATACAATGGGCGATGAAAAGGGTGCTAGAAAATATCTTCCCCTGGTTGCTACTCTTGGAATGATTATATTTTTTAGCAATATTATAGGTATAATTCCTGGCTTTGAAGCCCCTAGTGCTAGTTTAAATTTAACCCTACCACTTGCCCTAATCGTATTTTGCTATTACCATTTTGAAGGTATTAGAACTCAAGGTTTTATGCCTTATTTTGCACATTTTATGGGTCCGGTTAAATTCCTAGCCCCTTTAATGTTTCCTATTGAAATCGTATCTCACCTTTCTCGCGTTATCTCACTTTCCTTTCGTTTGTTTGGTAATATAAAGGGTGATGATTTATTTTTAGCTGTTATTTTAGCACTTGTCCCTTACATAGCCCCACTTCCAGCCTATGTACTTTTAACCTTTATGGCATTTTTACAATCTTTCATTTTTATGATTTTAACCTATGTTTATTTAGCAGGTGCGACTGTCGTAGAGGAAGGTCATTGATTTATCTTTTTGAATTTTTTAAGGGTGCTTCATTAGCTTTAATGCTTTTTGGAGCCCTATTTTTATTTTTTAAATTCAATTCTTTTTTTTATCTTTGCATAGGTGTAACCCCTGGTCTTCTTCTAGCCTTAATCTTTACTCTCATTTTAGAAAATCACGAACTGAAAAATAAACTAAAACAAAATTAAAAATTTATATTAAATTTATTGAAAACACTTGACAAAAAAATAAAAAATGTTAAAATTAGTTTTTTATTATCAAAAAAGGTATATAAATGATAAAAGCTATCCCTGAATGGAACAAACAAGAATACTTAATGCTTTCCTTGCCACATGAAAAAACGGATTGGAAGCCTTATTTAAATGAAATTTTAAAAGCCTATGAAAATTTTATAAACCATGTGAGTAAGTTTCAAAAAGTTTTATTAATAGCCCCGAGTGAAAAGGATTTTAAGCCATTTAAACATATGCAAAATATAGAATTTTTTATTTGCGATACAAATGATACTTGGATTAGAGATTATGGTCCTATTGAAATTTTAGATAACAATGTTATAAAGGTGCTTAATTTTAAATTTAATGCTTGGGGTAATAAATTTAAAAGTGAACTTGATAATGCCTTAAATTCAAAACTTTTCAAGGATAAATTTAAGGAAAATATTAAAGATATTGATTTTATCCTTGAAGGAGGCAGTGTTGATTTTAATGGACAAGGTGTTTTACTTACTACAAAAGATTGTTTATTAAATTCAAATAGAAATTCTCATTTAAATCAAAAAGAAATAGAAACTCATTTAAAAGAATTTTTCGGGCTTTCACGCATTATTTGGCTTGAAAATGGCTTTATACAAGGCGATGATACAGACCATCACATAGATACACTAGCTCGTTTTATAGATGAAAATACCATAGCTTACTCAATTTGTGAGAATGAAAAAGATATACATTTTAAG
Source organism: Campylobacter sp. LR264d (assembly GCF_008633895.1). Taxonomy (NCBI): domain Bacteria; kingdom Pseudomonadati; phylum Campylobacterota; class Epsilonproteobacteria; order Campylobacterales; family Campylobacteraceae; genus Campylobacter; species Campylobacter sp. LR264d. The sequence continues at coordinate 63,756 of NZ_VJNT01000037.1, read as the reverse complement.
CCCTTAAAAGCTATGGAACATGAACTTTTAAAAACAGGTTTTAATTTAGTAAAATTACCCCTACCCTCGCCTATTTTTTATGATAATAAAAGACTTGGGGCAAGTTATGCAAATTTTGTTTTTATAAATAATGCCTTGATTGTACCTTTTTATAATGATAAAAATGATTTAATCATTAAGAAAAATTTAGAAAAAGTGATAAAAAATAGGCAAATAATAGGAGTTGATGCAAGGGTATTTTTAAGACAAAATGGGTCCTTACATTGTGCTTGTAATAATCTTTTTAAAGGACAAGAATGAACTTAGCTAAAAAAGCTACCATTATAGCTAGTATTTGTGCCCTTATTTTAACCTTGATTAAATTTGGCGTAGGACTTGCGAGTGGTTCGGTTGCTGTGCTTTCTAGTGCTATTGATTCTATGATGGATTTTGCTATTTCAGCCTTTAATTTTTTAACACTTAAAAAAAGCTCACAATCTCCAAATTCAAAATATAATTTTGGTTTTAGTAAAATAGAAGCACTTATGGGGCTTTTAGAGGGCGTTTTTATAGTATGTATAGGCATTTTTATCTTTTATGAAAGCATATATAAAATTTATCACAAAGAAGAAATTATTAATTTATCGCTTAGTATTTATGTAATGCTTATATCATTAATCATAACATTTTTGCTTATATTTTTTTTAACTTTGGTAGCAAAAAAAACAAAAAGTCTTGTTATAGAAAGCGATTGTTTGCATTATAAAAGTGATTTTTTAACGAATTTAAGTACGCTTATAGCATTATTTTTAATATACTTTACAAATTTTTATATCATTGATTCAATTTTTGGCATTATTATTAGCTTATATACAATTTTTAGTGCCTTTAAAATCATTAAAAAAGCATTAGCCTTTTTAATGGACGTAGCCTTAGAAGATGAGAAAATTCAAGCTATTTATAAGCTTATTGAAGATAATAAATCAATAATTTCTTTTCACGATTTTAAAACTAGAAAAACACCTGATATAAATTATCTTAGCGTTCATTTGGTTTTTTGTCCTATAATTTCCCTATTAGAAGCCCATAAAATTTCAGATACGCTTGAAGAGTGTATTCGTAAGATTTTTACAAATGAAAAATGGGATATTCAAATTCACCTTGACCCATATGATGACCAAGAAGCAGAAAGGAAAAGAAAGTGAAAATAGCCTTAATACAACAAAAATTTCACCAAAACAAAAAACTTACCATTGAAAAAACTTGCGAATTTATAGAACAAGCCGTTAAAGATAAGGCAGAACTTATTTGCCTTGGCGAGTTACACCAAAGCGAGTATTTTTGTCAAAGTCAAAATGTGGATTTTTTCGACCTTGCAAATAATTATAAAAAGGATATTGAATTTTGGGCAAGTGTAGCAAAAAAACATAAGATTGTTTTAATTACTTCATTGTTTGAAAAAAGAAGTGCTGGACTTTATCATAATAGTGCCTTTGTCTTTGAAAAAAATGGAAATATAGCTGGAAAATATAGAAAAATGCATATTCCTGATGACCCAAATTTTTGTGAAAAATTTTATTTTACTCCAGGAGACCTTGGTTTTGAGCCTATAAATACAAGTCTTGGGAGGCTTGGGGTGTTAATTTGTTGGGACCAATGGTACCCAGAAGCAGCTAGAATAATGGCTTTAAAGGGTGCTGAAATTTTAATTTACCCTACTGCTATTGGTTGGTTTGATGATGATAGCAAAGAAGAAAAACAAAGGCAACTTGAAGCTTGGATTGGGGTTCAAAGAGGACATGCTATTGCTAATTGCTTACCTGTGGTAGCTGTTAATAGAGTGGGCTTTGAAAAAGATAAAAGTGGAGTTAGTAAGGGTATAAGATTTTGGGGTTCTTCTTTTGCCTTTGGGGCTGGTGGAGAAGAATTATTCAAAGCAGATTCTAAAAATGAATGCGTTAAGGTAATAGAAATTGATAAAAATAAATGTGAAAATATGCGTAGGTGGTGGCCATTTTTACGAGATAGAAGAATTGAATTTTATAATGATTTAACAAAAAGATTCATAGATTAACAAGGCAATATTAATTCTTGCCTTGTGTTTAAAATCAAAGTTCTAAAAGCTTTTTAAGTATGTCATCTTCAATTTGGGCATACCTATCTTGCTTAGCCTTTTCAATAGCGTTAAAGGTGTAGTTATCAATCGCACTATCAAGGTCTAAGTCCTCATTTACCAAAGTACTTTTATCGCTACTACTTTCTTCTTCTTCATTTTTTAAAGAATTTAAAAGTGCTTGAAATTCATCAGCATTACTTTCTTCTTCTTTAATCTTAGTGCTAGTACTAAACAACGAACTTACAAGAGTACTATCATCTACTTGCATTTTTTCTCCTTTTTAAAGATTTTCAAAAATACAAGCAAAAAGCATTCCATTTTTTAAAAGTTAATTTTTATATATCTTATCATTTTATAATTTTATTCTTTTTTTTAATACATTTTAATCTTAAAGCCCTATTTTATAGTTTAAATTTTATATTTAAAATGAAAAATTTTTAAGAATTATTTTATAAAAAAAATATTATACTTTCTCAAAAATATTGATAATAAATATTATTAAGGATTTTTATAAATGAAAATTGCACACAAAATTATATTTTTATTTTTACTTTTTTTTGCAAATTTAGCCCTTGCTAGAGTTGAAAATTTCATAGATGAGGCAAATGATATAAAAGATATTCTTAAACAAAGCGTTGAATTTTATAAGGGTGGCGATTGGGCTAAGGCCAAAAAACTTAGCGAAGATGCTTATTTTCAAAGATTTGAAAATTTAGAAGGTGCCATAGGTAGAAACATAGGTAAAAAAGCTATAGTAATGGAAAGAAAATTTGTAAATTTGCGTCGTTTATATAAGGATAACGCCCCTATAGTTCAAATAAACGCCCTAGTTGAAAGTCTTTGTTATGATTTAGATGAAGTAGCCCCTATTTTACAAAAGGGCTTTCGTTTAAAGGCTGAGGCTAGTGATACAAATTACGATAAGGTTGCAGCAGAGATTTCTTCTATTAAGGAAAATAAAAAAAGAGAGGCCGAGGCTGAATTAATGATAGCTCAAATGATGGGAATTAGCGTAGAAGAACTTAGAAAACAAGAAAATTCAAACAATCAAGTATCGCAAAATATAGATAATACAAACGACTCTGTACAAGCTGATTTACAAGCTGCAGCTGCTATGGATATGAGATTACAATTTATACTTGATAATATCTCTACAAAATTTAGCCAAGCAGCAAGTGCCTTTCATGCAAATAATATAGAAGAAAGTAAGAAATTTTTAAATGATGCTTTGTTTAATGATTATAGAAACACTAAGATAGAAGTACTTATTAATAGCTTTGTTGGGGCAAAAAGTGATCAAAAAATTCAACAAGGCATTAGAAAAATTATATCTAGAATGAATGAAAATAATATAGATGAAAAAGAATTTAGAGATAATCTTTCAAGTATTGAAGAAGAATTATTTGATGCCTTTGTAAAACTTCCTGAAAACGAGCTTAGCACCTTAAAACTAGTAGGCTTTAAAGATACAAACGCTGGTAAGGATTATACAAAGGTTGCAAATGATATAAAAATAGCCTTAGATAAAATTTTACAAGATTATGATGGCTTTAGCGTTTCTATTATAGATGATTTGCAAAATGTCTATTTAGATATCTTTGAGGCTAGTGGCATGGAAAGTAAAATCGGGGCAGTTGATAGTAATTTAAAATTTAAGATAGAAGCCTTTTTTTCAAAAGGCGTTGCTTTGATTAGGGCAAATGTTGATAAAAACGAACTTAGTGCTTGTTTTGATGAATTAAACTCAGCCATTTCATCAAGCATAGATTTAATACAAGAATCAAGCCCTTATTCTCTTTTCATTTGGTCCTTAGTTATCATTTTAAGAGAGGGTTTAGAGGCCTTAATAATAGTGGTTGCTATAGTTTCTTATCTTATTCAAAGTGGCAATAAAAATCGCTTAAATATAGCTTATTCTGCCCTATTTACAGGGGTAATTTTAAGTTTTATAACGGCCTTTATCGTAGCTTGGATATTTAAGGAAAATGCAGGACAAAAAAGAGAATTAATAGAAGGCGTTACCATGCTAATAGCCGTCGCCTTACTATTTTATGTAGGCTTTTGGCTACTTTCAAATGCAAATAATAAAAAATGGGTTAAATTTATTAAAGACCAAACCATAGAGGCTATTTCAAATAATTCGGCTAAAACACTTTGGTTTACGGTATTTTTAGCAGTTTATAGGGAAGGGGCCGAAACGGTTCTTTTTTATCAAGCATTATTAATAGATTCAAAAACTAGTACAGATTACACAGCCGTATTTGTAGGGCTTGGAGTGGGTATTGTCATTTTAGTGGCACTTTATTTTCTATTGAAGGCAGGGGCTATTCGTATCCCTGTAAAACAATTTTTCTATGTTGTTTCATATATTATTTTTTATATGGTTTTCATCTTCACAGGCAAAGGTATCGCCGAGCTTATCGAAGGTAAAGTGATAATACCAACATTAACACCATTTAAATTTGAACCTATAACAACATTTGGTATTTATCCTTATTATGAAACACTAATACCTCAAATTTTGGTTTTAATTTTGCTAGTTTCTGGCATTTTAATAACACATAAAATCTCAAAAAAAGGAGCAATAAAATGAAAAAATTATTTGTAGCTGCTGGTATGGCAGCGATTATGGGAATGGGAGCCTTTGCTGGTGAAGTGCCAATTGGTGACCCTATTGAGTTAAACGGCATGGAAATTGCCGCTGTTTATTTACAACCGATTGATATGGAACCTCGTGGTATAGATTTAGCAGCATCATTAGCTGATATTCACTTAGAAGCTGATATTCACGCTATTAAAAACAATCCAAATGGTTTTGCAGAAGGCTTTTGGATGCCTTATTTAACCATTGCTTATGAGCTTAAAAATCTTGACACAGGCAAAGTAAAAAGAGGAACCTTAATGCCTATGGTTGCTGATGATGGTCCTCACTATGGTGCAAATATAGCTATGGAAAAAGATAAGAGTGGTGGTTTTGGCGTAGGCAATTATCAATTAACCTATTTTATAACAAATCCAGAAAAACAAGGTTTTGGTCGTCATGTTGATGAAGAAACAGGTGTTGGTAAATGGTTTGAACCTTTCAAGGTAGAATATAAATTCAAATATACAGGCACTCCAAAATAATAATACTTGGCTTTATGCCAAGTATTATAAATTTAATTTTTATTTATTTTTATTTTTAAAAAATTTAACACTGTATTTTTGTTTTAAATAACTAAAAAATAATACTTCATAACCTATTTTTAAAGACTTTTAAATACAATTTTAAGCTATTTTTTAAAAAATTTGATTTATCATTTTATTCGTGATTTATTAATAATAACACAAATTCACCTAAGGAGAAAAACGTGGATAAAAAGTTAAATTACACTTTTTATTTTAAGCTTTTAACACCTATAGTACTAGGATTTCTTTTGTATGGAATTTCTCAGTTAAATGGTGGTTGGGGACTTAGTTCTAATGCTTGGCTTTATGCATCTATTTTCTTTGCATTGATTGTAGGCTTGATTTTAGAACCTATACCATCAGCCCTAATTGGTGTTATAGCAATTACAGTTGCAGCCTTATTTAAGGTAGGACCTGTTGGAAGTGGTGCTGAAAATGCTGCTATAAAACCTGCTGTTGCCGTTAACTGGGCAATAAGTGGTTTTTCAAATTCAGTTGTTTGGCTTATCTTTATAGCCTTTACCATAGGTATTGGGGTTAACAAAACTGGCCTTGGTAAAAGATTAGCCTTAGCAATCGTTGCAAAGCTTGGAAATTCTACCCTTGGTCTTGGTTATGCTATAGCTATAATTGATGGCATTTTAGCCCCATTTATACCAAGTAATGCAGCTAGAAGTGGTGGCACAGTTTATCCTATAGTTTCGGCTATTTCTACAATGTTTGATAGTACGCCTGATAAAAATCCACACAAAATAGGTTCTTATCTTATTTGGATAGGTGTTGCTACATGTTGTGTTTCAAGTTCTATATTTTTAACAGGACAAGCCCCTAACCCATTGGCCCTTTCACTTCTTCAAAAACAAGGAGTACAAGTAGTTGACTGGACTGGTTGGTTAATAGCCTTTGCCCCTGTTGGTGTAATTTTATTTTTAATCACGCCTTTACTTTGCTATATCATTTATCCACCTGAAATCAAAGGTTCAAGCGAGGTTGTAGCATGGGCAAATCAAGAAAGGGCAAAACTAGGTAAGATTAGCAAAGGCGAAATTTTTATGGTTTTAATTTGTTTAATCGGCCTTATCCTTTGGGTTGGTGGAAGTATCTTTGCTATAAATGCAACTACTACAGCCTTTGTCGTTATAGTTTTAATGTTTGCTACAAAGGTAATTGATTGGCAAGATTTTCTATCAAATAAACCTGCTTGGAATACATTAATGTGGTTTGGAACTCTTGTTGCTATGGCTGCTGGTCTTAAAAATGTTGGTTATTTAGATTGGGCTGGAAATATCTTAAAACAATACTTAGTTAATCTTGATACCTTCTGGGCTATGATAATCTTACTTTTAAGCTTTAGTATTTTTAGATATTGCTTTGCATCAGGTACTGCCTTTGTTACTGCTATGATTGCTATTTTTGCAACTATTGCACACGCCGTACCAAATTTAAATGTAGTTGAAACAATGCTTATTTTATGTTTGCCTATGGGTTTTATGGGTATTATCACTCCATATGGTACAGGTTGTTCTCCACTTTGGTATGGAAGCCACTATATAAAAGGTCCTACATTCTTTAAACTCGGGGCTATTTTTGCGATAATCTTTATGGCAATTTATATAGTAGTTGGAATTCCTTGGATTAAATATATCCTACCTTCTTTAACCTTGCATTAATTTACTAGCCTTTAAAGGCTAGTATTTTTTTAAATTTTTAATTATAAAACACTTTACAAAAAAAGGTAATTTATGACAAATAATTTAGAAAAGATACAAAATACTTTAAAACAATTGAAATGATTTTAGAACTTTGTGATAAAGATATTTACAAAGCCTTAAACGATGAGATAAAAACTCAACCAGCTGTTATTATGCATTTAATAGTATGCTATGAAAATATAGAAAAAAATATTTTTGTTTTTATAAATACAATTTTAGATAAGCAAAATTTACAAGCCTTAATAGCTTTAAAGATTATTAGAAATACAGCTATTAACGACTATAAAAACTTAAATTTTAAAACGATACACAATTATCTACCAAAAATTAAAGATAATATAAAAAAATATTTAGATAAACAAAGCATTAAAAAACGCAAAAAATAATTTTATTTTTTTTTAAATTCCTTATAAATCTTAAAAATATCATAAAGAAAGAATTTTACTAATCCCCCCCCCAATAGCGTTTACTTGAAGTTATTAGACCAAAGCCAAGTTTATAAGAAAGATGATTTTTATAATGCAAGGCTTCTTTGTAATCGCTATAACTTTCAATGCCAGGCAAGATGAATTTTGGGTGTATGTTGATTAAATTATTATAAAAAGTACTTTGCCTTTTATGTTTAATTGCAATTTTTAAAAGCTTAAATGGCAAGGCAATTACCCCACTAAATGATTTAGAATTACTTATCAAACAAGCCCCTAATTTATAAGAAAGCATATTTTTTACCCTAAAAACTGCTCCTCTATACTCATTTTTTAAAGGAGAAGTTAAAGAAAAGCGATTTTTATGCGTATTTAAATAAAGTTTTTCGTACACAAAATCAAATTTTTCTCTTATATCCTTTAAATTTAATAATTTATTATCTAGTTCTTTTGGATCTAAAAATTCATTCTCGTTAAAATCAAAATTATTATCCACACTAAATTCATATTTTTTACTAGTTTCATCGTCCCAATCTTGATCACAGAAATTTTTCCAAAATATATTTTGTTTAAGCTCCTTACAAGGTACACCGGCATTTATGGTATTTGAATAATAAGTCTTATTTGATAATACACTACAAGCTCCAATCACAGCACCCGTTGCCACAAAGACACCCTTTAAAAAAGCACAATCTTGACCAACCCATACATTATCACCTATAAAAATGCTTTTAGTATGATTTATTCTTTTATTAGTTTTTTTATCATAGATTAAATGTGGATCAGAGGTCCTAAACCAAATATTTATAGAAAAAAGATTAAAATTGCCTATTATTACATTTGTTTTTGCTGAAATAATAAAATTTCTGCCTTGTCCATGTGGATTAAAATAATTATGATGCCCTATATAGCAAAGACTATCTTGCCACATAACTATAACATTTTTTTTCAAAAAAGAATTTCCCATAAAAAATATATTATTTTGTTTTAAGCAAATAGTACAATTTTCTAATTTTGCATTTTCATCTAAGAAAACTATATTGTCACTTCCACTAAATTCAAACTTAGAATTAATTAATATCTCATCTAAATTTTTATATAAAGCATAATATATAATGTTATTTTTATCATCCTTATAACTTTGCATTTGTTTCAAAATAATATCTCCTCATTTAAGGTAGGATTTTGCTTTGGAAAGGGCGATTTTGAAGTATAATACTCAGTTTTTCCATTAAAAGTACCCATTCTAACGCCTTTTGGGGTGCTAAAATGCCTTTTTGCATTTGGAAATTTCTTTAAATAAGTGCTTAAAAATTCTCTAAAAACAGGGGCTGAAGTTCTTGCCCCACCTTCAGTGTAACGCATAGGCTTATTATCATCATTGCCATACCAAATCAATGCTTCAATCTCAGGCGTTATCCCACAAAACCAAGCATCCACGCTTTTATTTGTAGTACCTGTCTTACCTGCTATTTCAATGCCACCTACCCTAGCATTGCGGCCAGTACCATTTTCTACGACATTTCTCATCATATCAAGTACTAAAAAGGCTTGTTCTTCCTCGCTTGCCTTATAGGAATTTGTGTTATATTCTAAGATAGTTTTTCCATTTTGATCTATAACATTTTTAATAATATTAGGTTGTACTATCTTGCCATAATTTCCAAACATAGTATAAAATTTAGAAAATTCCAAAGGCGAAATTCCAAAACTTCCAAGTACTATTGACAAATCAGCAGGCACATTTTCAAAGCCCATATTTACAAGCTTAGAATGCACCACATCTATACCTATATCAAGGGCTAAATTTATAGTAGCTAAATTCCTTGAACTAGTTAGAGCTTGTTTTAAGGTTATAAATCCACCCACATCTTTTCCATAATTTTTTGGAATCCAGTCCTTATTATCACCTGCCCCACCTTCAAAAATACGAGAAATATCAGCCACCTCGCTCATGGTAGAATAACCCAAATCCACAGCTATTTGATATAAAAAAGGCTTAAAAGAACTACCAGGTTGCCTTGTGCTTTGCGTAGCCCTATTGTAATTGCTTTTTTCATAATCTACCCCACCAACAAGGGCTAAAACCTCTCCATTTTGATGATTTACAACAACCATTGCCCCGTTAAGTGTGCTTAAATTTGCATCCTTATCCCTTTTTACTATCTCATCATAACCAAAGCGAAGTGCATTTTGAGCCATTTCTTGCACATCTAAATCAATATTTAAATGAATTTGATAACCCCCACTTTTTAAATCTTGCAATTTTGGACTAAGTTCTTTAATCACCTCATCAACCACGTAAGGTGCAGTATTTTGAGTAAGTGTATCGTTAAAAACTATAGGAATTTCACTTATTGAATTTTCATACTCACTTTTTGAAATCCAGCCTAGATTATACATTCTTTGTACTACATTATTTGCACGAGATATTGAAAGTTCTAAATGTTTTGTAGGGTCATAACTACTAGGGGCCTTTGGTAAGCCCACTAAAATAGCTATTTCTTTAAGGCTTAACTCATTTAAATCCTTGCGAAAATATCCAAGGGCTGCTGTTTTAACACCATAATAACCATGTCCAAAAAATATATAATTTAAATATCTTTCTAAAATTTCTTCCTTGTTAAGTGTAAATTCCATTTTATACGCTAGTAATGCTTCTTTAAGCTTTCTATTTATAGTTTTTTCAGGCGTTAATTCTGTATTTTTAATAAATTGTTGAGTTAGAGTTGATGCCCCTTCCATAGTACGCCCCCCACTTTTTACAATCTTTATAAGGGCTCTAAAAATCGCATCTATATTAACTCCATTGTGTTCAAAAAATGAAGTATCCTCAATAGCTAACAAGGCCTCAATTAAACGAGATGGCAAGTCTTCATATTTTACATAAAAGCGGTGTTCTTCATCAAAGATATTTGCTACTAACTTCCCATTTTTATCAAAAATTTGAGTAGAAAGAGAAGGTTTGTATTCTTTAAAGGTATAACCATCTGTATCAATGCTTGTAAATAAATAAGTCCCAAATCCTACAACTGCTATTACGCAAAGTAAGATAAAACTTAAAAAATAGGTTAAAATTCTCATTCATTGCCTTTTAATTCATTTTCTATAAAACTTAAACTTTGTTCTAAGGCCTCGTTTATCTTAGAAAAATCTTTTCCACCAGCCGTGGCAAAATCATCTTTGCCACCACCATTTCCACCAAGTATAACAGCAGCAAATTTTACTAATTGACCAGCCTTGATAGTAGCATTTTTAACCCCTGCTGCAAGTTTTATTTTTTCATCGCTTTCTTGGATAAGCAAAATAACTGCCTTTTCAAATTTATTTTTAAAATCATCTATCATGGCCTTTATATCACCACTTTTGACATTTTGAACACATACATTTATATCTTTAATTTTTTTAACCGAAAAGCTATTTTCACCCATATTTTTAAGCTCATTTTTAAGCTTTAAATTCTCATTTTTAAGGCGGTTAAAGGCACTTTGTATATCATTTGTTTTTAACTCTTCTTTTAAAAAATTTAACTCATTCATAAAATTTTTTACATACGAAAGTGCTGCCTTGCTAACAACTGCTTCAATGCGTCTAACCCCAGCACTCACCCCACTTTCTTTTACTATGTAAAAACTGCCAATTTGGGCTGTATTTTTTATATGGGTTCCCCCGCAAAGTTCCTTACTTTCACCTAGGGTTAAAACCCTAACTACACCTTGATATTTTTCATTAAACAAAGCAATCGCCCCACTTTTTTTAGCCTCTTCAAGTGGCATATTTTCTAAGATTGCCTCGCTGGAATTTACAATCATATCATTTACTAAATTTTCTATTTTTTCAAGTTCTTCTTTGCTAAGTGCTTTTGCGTGTGTAAAATCAAATCTTAATTTATTAAATTCCACTAAAGAACCAGCCTGGCTAATATGAGAACCTAAAATTTTTCTAAGTGCAAAATGTAGCAAATGAGTGGCTGAGTGATGCCTTGCAATTTGTTCCCTTTTATCTTTATCTATGATAGCTTGTACGCTTTGCCCTATTTTAAAATCACTAACAGCTTTTATCTTGCTTAAATTTAACCCAAAAAATTTTTGAGTATCTAAAACCTTACTTTCATTAATAAAACCACTATCAAAAACCTGACCTCCACTTGTTGCATAAAATGGAGTGTAATCAAGCATTACCCAGCCAAATTCTCCTTTTTTAAGATTAGATACTTCTTTAAAATTTTCATCTAAAAGGGCTAAAATTTTACTATTACTTTCAAAGTTATCATAACCTATAAAAGAATTTTCTTTAAATTTTTCAAGCAAGGCTTTAAAGTCGCCATTTACTGCCTTATCCCCACTTCCTTTCCAAGAGGCCTTAGCACGATTTTTTTGTTCATTCATTAAAAAGTCAAATTTTTCCTCATCAACTTTAAGATTTTTTTCCCTTAACATATCAGCAGTTAAATCCAAAGGAAAGCCGTAAGTATCGTATAATTTAAAGGCGACCTCGCCACTAAAAATATCCTTTGTCTTTTTTAATTCTTCATTAAAAATTTCAATGCCATTATCAATAGTGCTTAAAAATCTTTCTTCTTCAAGCTTTATTTGTTCTTTTACAAAGTCCTTTTTTTCGTTTAAATAAGTATAGTGAGAACCCATAAGCTCACAAACTACTTTAACTAATTTATACATAAAGGGTTCTTTTAAGCCAAGCAAATAACCATGCCTTAACGCTCTTCTTAAAATTCTACGCAAAACATAGCCTCTTCCTTCTTTGTCAAAGCTTATGCCTTGTGCTAGTAAAAATACGCTAGACCTGATATGATCAGCTATTACTCTAAAACTTGCCCCACTTTCATAAAAATATTTTGCCTTGCAAATGTTAGAAAGTTCGTTAATTATAGGCATAAATAAAGATGAATCAAAATTGCTAAATTTACCTTCTTTTATAGCTACAACCCTTTCAAGTCCCATGCCTGTATCTATGCTAGGTTTAGGGAGTTTGCTAAGATTGCCGTTTTTATCTTTTTCATATTGCATAAAGACTAAATTCCAAATTTCTAAAAAGCGGTCGCCATCTCCTCCCATGTAATCTTCACTAGAGTGAAAATGTTCTTCACCTTGGTCATAAAAAATTTCACTACAAGGCCCACAAGGTCCTATATCTCCCATTTGCCAAAAATTATCCTTATCCCCAAAGCGATAAATTCTACGCTCATCTATGTGTTTTTTCCATAACTCAAAGGCTTCATCATCTGTATTATGGATGCTTACATAAAGTTTATCTTTGTTAAAACCTAAATTCTTGGTTACAAATTCCCAAGCTAAAAAAATGGCCTCTTCTTTAAAATAATCCCCAAAACTAAAATTCCCAAGCATTTCAAAAAAGGTATGATGCCTAGCTGTATAGCCTACATTATCAAGATCATTATGCTTTCCACCTGCTCTTATACAAGTTTGACAGCTAGTTTTTCTAGGTGGATTAGGACATGGTAATTCTCCTGTAAAAATGCTTTTAAAAGGCACCATTCCTGCATTTGTAAATAATAAACTTGCATCATCTGGGACTAGATTACTTGAAGACGTAATCTCGTGGTCCTTTGATTTAAAAAAATTTAAAAACTCAGCTCTAATATCCATATATTTTTCCTAAAAAGTTCTAAAAAATTATAAAGGAGTATAATACCAAAATTACTTTAATTTAAGTAAAAATGAATTAAAATTTTTATGTTAAATTATCGTTTAAATAGCTAAAAATAAGGAAAAATATGAGACTTGTTTTATTTTTAAATATGGGTGGGGCTACGAATTTACAAGATTGTGAAGTTTTTTTAAAAAATATGTTTAATGACCCCTATATTTTAGGCATTAAAAATAAATTTTTAAGAAGTATTGTAGCCTTTTTTATAACCAAGGCTAGATTAAAGCCTATGCAAGAAAATTATAAACAAATAGGGGGTAAATCTCCATTAAATAGACTTACTCAGCAACTTTGCGAAAAATTAAATAAAATAGATAGTGATTTTACCTTTGATTTTGTAAATTTATATGTAAAACCCTTTGCCGAGGATATTTTAAGCAAGTATCATTTTAATGAAAATGATGAGATTATTCTTTTTCCTTTATATCCTCACCATTCTCAAACCACAGTTACTACCTCTTTGCAAGTTTTAAAAAATGAAATTTCAAGTCTAAATATAAAGGCAAAAATCAAAGAACTTGATATTTTTTATAAAAATCCTACCTATAATGAGATGATTGTTTCTCATATATTAAAAGAAAAGGCTAAATTTGATTGCAAAAGTATTATTTTTTCAGCCCATTCCCTGCCTCTTTCTATTATTAAAAAGGGTGATTTATACGAAAGGCATGTAAATGAGCATTTTAATATATTAAAAAATGCTTTAAAAGATGAATTTGATGAGTTTATTCTTTCTTATCAATCTCGCCTTGGGCCTGTAAAATGGCTTGGTCCAAATACTGCTGATATATTAGCAAATTTAAAAAATGAGGCCTTGATTTACCCTATTTCTTTTTGTATAGATTGTTCTGAAAGTATCTTTGAACTAGATATTGAATATAGAAAAATTGCTACAAAGGATTATAAAGTAATTGCTTGTCCAAATGATAGCAAGGAATTTATTAATTTTATACTTTCTTATTTATAAAGTATTTAAAATTCATTTTTTTATAAAGCGTACAAATTTAAAAAATATTAATCATTGCTTCTTAAAATAGATTTTTTAAAATGATATTTTATATTTTTACTCCTATTAAAATCAAAAATTTTCATTATTTCAAAAAAATTAAGCTTTAAATAAAGAAAAAAGTTAATAAAATACTAATGAATTTTTTTATCAATTTATATAAGTTATTGATAAAATTTAAAAAGGAGCAAAAATGAAACGCGTTATTTATACATTGCTTAGTTTGGGTCTTTATTGTGAGCTTTTACATGCAAATCCTACAACTCCACAAGGTGATGGCATAAAGCCTAGAACCTTAAAGAATTATGTAGAACAAGAAAAAGATTTTTACAACTACATTAAGAAAAATCACCTTGTTTTAAATATAAAAAGAGGGTAGGTTGGTTGGCAAAATAGCCATTAGCGATAGACAAGAAGAATTTGTTGTTTTGGAGGCGGTAAGGATTATGCAAATGAGAATAATCAAGAAATTGTTTCTGTAACCTATCGTTTAGGTTTTGAATCTATTTTAGATTATCCTAATAAATTCATAGGACCTAATAAATGTGGAGAATGTCACCCTGCACAATATGCTACTTGAAAAAGAAGTAGGCACTCAAAAATGCTTCATTTTCCACACGAGATTGAAGAAATTAATGGGACACAAAAAGAAAAATGTATGGAGCTGAGTCTAATATTTTGCCAGAAGGAATTTATCCAGATGATGTTTATATTATCATAGATACACCTAGACAAAACATAGCTTTTTAGATAAATAGCTAGTTATCATGTAGAAGAAGGAAATTTAAGCTTTTTGACTGGTAAATTAGTGATCTGCATAAATCAATTTTCAAGGCTTTGGGCTAAGAATATAACCACTGAGATTGCTAAGCAAATCGCTTCTTTTTCTCCTGGTTTTCCAACTACTATAGAAGAATTTGACATACATGGTACGCCTGGTTCAAATAGATGGGGGTACAAATTCTTATGGTTTTACAAATAGATAAATTAATGTTTCAACCTGCAAGTTCGCATTGTGAAACCTGTCATAGCTTTAAATTTGACTTTCAAAACAAGACCGAATTTTTTAATACTTTAGGTAATATTGAAGAACTTAGAAAACATACAATTAGCAAGGGTGTATACTGTGAGGACGGGGCAAGTGCTCACCTTTTAGGAGCTGGAACTTTGCTACCTTGTAGCTGAAAATTTTTATAATCAGGGTGATATTTTCTAAAATCATCACCATTCATTACTATGACATTACCCTCTAACTCATTTTTAACTATTTTTATTAAATTTGACTTACCAGCACCAGGTTGACCACCAAGTACAAAACCCTTAGGATTGCTTACAACACTATGTTTATTTGCAAGAATATCGTTAAAAACTTCATCAATTTGTTCTTGAGATAAATTAATTTTATCAATCCACATAAAGATTTTATATTATTAATAGTTGTAACATAATAATTAAAATCTAGTTTTTCACAAGAAGTTATATATAATTCTTCTCTTATATTTTTTAAAGTTTCTTTATATCGCTTATTTGTTTCGTTAGTATTTTTTATTAAAGCAATAGCACCACCTACAAACATCCTTTTCGATTAAAGTAGCCATTTTTATCCTTTCTTTTTTATTTTTGTAATTATAGTTTTATATCATTAATAAACGCATTTAAAGGCTTATTCTAGCCAAAAACTAGCCTCAACATCGCCATTGCCTAATGTTTCTTTAAGATTATTTACTTCATCTATATGACCTATTTTTGTATAATCCCAAGAATTTGAACCATAAAATATTACGATTTGATTATCATTATAAAGGACGATATCACCTATCTTTGTTGTTATATGAGTGTTGCTAGTAGGCAAATTTCTACCAAGCGACCCAACCTTTTCAAAACCAGCATAATCACACATTTTGATCACAACAGGGGCTTTTTTAATCATTTGAGTAAAGGCATTAACTGCCTCGTTTTGTTCTAAAGTAGCACTAAAAATCTTATCATTAAGCTTAACTTTCATTGTTGAAATCTCCTTTTCATTAGCATTAACCATAACACAAAAAAATAAAGCTATTAAAATTAATTTTTTCATTTTTAAGCTTTATTAATTTTCATTTTTTTCATTTTTTGCCCTAAGTGCTAATTCCTTAACGCCCTTAAAATCAGTTTTACCAGAACCAAGTACAGGGATACTTTCAACCTTAAAATAAAAAGTTGGCTTTAAAATAGCTGGTAAATTTGCACTTCTAATAGTATCGCAAATCCCTTTAAAATGCTCATCCTCGCATTCAATTAATAAAACTATACTTTCTCCTTTTTTCTCATCTTCTAAGCTAGTAGCACAAAATTTAACTATATCAGTATTAAAAATTTTAGCTAACTCTTCTTCTAAATGCGTTAGAGAAATCATTTCTCCACCGATTTTTGCAAAGCGAGAATACCTATCTATAATATATAAAAAGCCATCTTCGTCCAAATGCCCCTTATCACAAGTATTATACCAACGAATTCCATCAATCTCTTTTATAAAATCATCCGTTTTTTCTTTATTATTTAAATACCCAACCATTACTTGATGACCACCTATTAAAATAAGTCCATCTTTATTTGCACTTAAACTTTCATAGGTTTCAGGTTCAACTATCCTAATAGCAGTTCCAGGTAGTGCCATTCCTACGCTTTTTTCCTTACTTGCTCTGTGTAAAATCCAAAAATCAGGGTCAAATTTATTTGGCAAATTTACACTTGCAACAGGCGTTGTTTCAGTAGCCCCATAGCCTTCTAATATACTTTTTTTAAATTTCATTTCAAAGGCAGTTCTTATCTCATCTTTTAGCTTTTCAGCCCCACTTACTATGATTCTTAAACTTTCAAACATTATGCTCTCAAGCTTTTTATTCCTTGCATAAATTCCAAGAAAGGTTGAAGTTGCACACATTATGCTAATTTTATTTTTTACAACAGCCTTTGCAATAGCCATTGAATCAGTAGGGTCAGGCAGGGTTACACTTCTAATATTTTCAAGCAGTGGTAAAAAGGTAGTAACGGTTAAGCCAAAGGCGTGAAATGGTGGCAAGGATGATAAAATCACATCATTATTTTTTATGCCAAAGACATCTGAAATTTGGGCAATATTGCTTAAAATATTGCGATTATTTAACATTACCCCCTTAGGAGTTCCCTCACTTCCACTACTAAATAAAATCGCAGCTATTGAAAGATTATTTTTTGAAGGAGAAAAAATCATTTTCAATAAAAAACTAGGCAATATACTAACAAGGCCTAAATACATTAAAACCTTACCTTTTTGCCTTTTAAAATCTTCAAAAATATCTTCCATATAAACTAAATTAACACCATCTTCAAAATTTAAAGTTATATTTTTATCTTGTAATTTTTCTAAAAAAAGCCTAGAAGTATAAATTTGAGAGATATTTGCATCTTTTATAGCTAAATTTAGGGTATTTGAAGTAAAATTTAAATTTACAACTACCTTATTTGCAAGTAAAACAGAAAGATTTAAAAGCGTACTAGCAAAACTAGCAGGAAGTAAAATTCCAACGCATTCTTCTTTCGGGGCATAACTTCCTCTTTTTAAAACTATATTAAATTTTTGAGTATTTTTTTTGATTAAATTTGATAGCATTAAAGAAAGGCCTAACATTTTTCTATAAGTTATTGCCTTAGCTATAGGGTCAATTAGTGCAATTTTTGAAAGATTTTTCTTAGCACTATTTATCCAAGCCCTAGCGATTGTATGCATGGCCTCGCATTGAGATTTCCACGCCATAAAAGAAAGTTCAAAAACCTTAGCCTTTACTATGTCTTTTTTTGTATGTATTGGCAAACTATTACCAAAGGCTATAGCTATATTTCTTTTACTTAAAGTTTTATTGCTAACTGAAAATTCCTCATCCTTTCTTGAAAAACTACTTCCCCAAAGCCCTCTTATATAAAATGGTAAAATGAAGCCATCCTTTTCTTCTAAATTCTCACAAACATGCTCAAATCCACTTTTAAACTCATTAAGCTGACCATGGCGAGAAATAACCCCTTCTGGAAACAAACAAACTAAGTGCCCTTGTTTAATGTGAAAGGCAATAAGCCTAAAACTTTCCTTTGAGCCAGTATTTGAAATAGGAATAACGCCAAATTTATCTAAGAAAATTTTAATATACCACTTAGAATAAAGGCTTCTTTCCATTACAAAATAAACTCTTCTAGGAATTGCCATTTGAATAATGGCCCAGTCTATAAAAGATATGTGATTGCCTAAAAGCAGTGCCCCGCCCTTTTGTGGTATATTTTCAAAGCCTTCAACTAAAAGCCTATATCTTTGAAAAAAAGCTATATTAACTAAAATTCTAACCAAAGAAAAGGGTAGTTTAAACACTACATAAATGGTCCCAAATAAGCATAAAAGGCTAATTAAATAAAAAAGATGCAAGGCAGATAGATTAAAATAAGAAAACAAAAGCCCAACACCAAGTAGTAAAATCATAGCTAGATTTTGCATAAAATTATTTGCTGCTAGAATTTTGCCTAGTTCGTTTTCCTTTGCGTAAAATTGTATTAAAGCATTAAGTGGTACTATAAAAAATGCCCCACAAACTCCAAAGATAAAAAATATACAAGAATAAATATAAAAGCTTGAAAAATAAGGCATTAAAAAGCTCATTATTAAAACGCCAAGTGCCCCAAGTGGAATAAGACCGAGTTCTATATAATTTTTAGAAAATCTACCGGCAATTATAGAACCAACTATTACACCAAGTCCAGCAAAGGCCATTGAAATTTGCACAAAAAAGGTATTTTCTTCTAATAAAACATTTTTTGTAAAAACAGGAAAGCTAACAAGATAAAGTTGAGAAACAGAAGAAAACATAGCAATACCTATAACACAAAGCCAAATAACTTTATCCTTAAAAATAAGCTTGATATTGCTAATAAAAAGCTTTGCCTTTATATAATCTTTTTTATTAAAACTTAATTCTTTATTTACTTGCCTTAATTTTGGTAGTTTAAAGGTAAGTAAGAATTCGCAAAGTGCAAAAAAGATAAGCACAAAACCAAGGGGGGCGATATCTGTTAAAATAGTATCTGCTTGAATAGAATTTATATCATAAAAATACTCAAACCCCAAAGAAAACAAAGCCATTCCTAGTAAAATAGCAACTATACTTGTAGCATTTAAACTACCATTTCCCATGGCTAAAAGCTTATTTCCTACTAATTCTTTTATAAAGCCATATTTTGCAGGCGAGTAAATTGCTGATTGAATTCCCATTAAAAAGGTAAGAAAAAAGGCAAACCAAAAGGCACCAAGATAATAACTTACACATATTAAAATGGTTAAAAATACAGAAAAAAGGGCTGAAAATTTCATTATTAAATTTTTAGGAAATTTATCGGCTAAAAATCCGGATGGCGATAAAACCAAAATAAAAGGAAGTAAGATTAAGGCATTTACTATGCTTGTTAAAAAAAGTTGAGTACTTCCTTCATAGCTTTTATAAATGGTATTTTGAATGATAATTTTATGTCCCAAATCCACAAAGGCATTTAAAAAAGCCACACTTAAAAAGGGTAAAATTCCACGAATTTTCAAAAAAACTTCTTCTTTCATTATTTATCCTAAAAAAATATAAAATGATTTTAGCAAAATATAATAAATTTTTCTTAACTTAGCCCTGCATTGTGAAATTCCTCAGGGTGATTTATAGCATAATTAAATTTGTCCCAATCAATTTGTCTTTCCCAAATAGCAACAATCAAAGCAGCCACGCTATTACCACACAAATTTCCAACAGCCCTCATCTCAGACATAAACTTATCAACGCCCAACAAAACAGATATTGCAGCCACTGGCAAGACCTCAGCAAGCATTGCCCCTGCCCCGTTATTTGCTTCTGGAATTTGCATAGTACCAAGTGCAGCAAGGGTACTACCAAGTACTATAAAGCCTGAACCTGTAACGCCAACAGCTCCCTTTGAGGCCACCATTAAAACAAGGATTATTGAAATTTCATGCGTTAAGGATAAATTCACATTAAAGGCCTGTGCTAGAAAGATTAAACTCATTGACAAATAAATATTAGTACAATCTAAATTAAAACTATACCCGGTAGGTAAAACAAGCCCCACCGTGGCCTTTGAAATTCCAGCCTTTTCAAGCTTTCTCATTAAAGGGGCTAGGGCTGACTCACTTGAACTTGTAGCAAAGACTATTAAAACTTCCCTTGATATAAAATACATAAATTTAAAGATATTTACCCTTACAAAATAGCAAATCGCCCCGGCTACCCCAAAGATAAAAATCAAACAAGATATAAGCATTACAAATAATAAATATCCTAAATTCACCAAAGAACTAAGCCCATATTTTGCCACTAAAAAGGCCATGGCACTAAAGGCAGCAATGGGCGAAAAATACATTATAATTTGTAAAATTTTAAAAACAAAACTTTGTAAAATTTCAAAGAATTTTTGAATATATGCCTTTTCATCGGGCTTTAATAAAGAAATAATAATAGCACTTAAAAGAGCAAGTACCAAAACTTGCAAGGTTTTACCTTCAGAAAATGGGCTTATTAATCCTTGGGGAATGGCCTCTTTTAAGATATTGATAATCTCGGTACTTGCACTAATTTCTCTCGTTTGAGTTGTAAATTGTATAACTGAGCTTGCATCTACTAAATTTGCATCTAAATTCATGCCTGTGCCAGGTTTCATAACATTTGCCATAAAAATACCAATGGCAAGGGCTATAGTACTTACTACTTCAAAATAAATTAAGGCCTTAACCCCTATACTACCTACTTTTTTAAGGCTTTCAAGGCTTATAATTCCAAGTATTATAGTAATAAAAATAATAGGGCCTATTAAAATTTTCAAAGCCTTAATAAAATAATCCATCCCAGGCTTACAAGCAATGGCTATTTCTTTATCAATTAGCCCTAAAACAATACCTGCTATTATGCCAAATATCACCCAAAAAGCTAGACTTTTATATAAAGTTTTAATTTTCTTTTCCTTTGAAAAATTTAAATTTATACATTAAATCTAAAATGTATAATATCGCCATCTTTAACTATATAATCTTTTCCTTCAAGGCGAAGTTTTCCTGCTTCTTTTGCCCCACTTTCTCCACCAAATTTTATAAAATCATCATAGCTAATAACTTCTGCTTTGATAAAACCTTTTTCAAAATCATTATGTATAACGCTTGCTGCCTTTGGTGCTTTAAAGCCATTTTTTATAGTCCAAGAACGAACCTCAATCTCCCCAGCAGTAAAATAACTAATAAGCCCTAGCTTAGAAAAAGCATTTTTTATGATTTGTTCAAGACCACTTTCATTAGCCCCCAAAGACTCTAAAAGCTCATGGCTTTCTTCCTTGCTAAGTACTACTAATTCTTCTTCTAACTTAGCACAAAGTTTTATAACCTCGTTTCCTTCTTTGCTAGCATATTCTTTAAGCTTTTTTACATATTCATTATCCTTACTAATGCTTTCTTCGTCGACATTTGCACCATAAATTACATTTTTTGCCGAAAGCAATCTTAATTCTTTATTTAAACTTTTAAAAATTTCACTTTCTTTTTCTTCAAAGCAATTAGCACTAAGTCCTTTATTTAAATGCGTTAAAAGCAAATTTGCAAGTTCTAAACTTTCCTTAGCACCCTTTATATTTGCCTTTACTTCTTTGTTTAATTTTTCTATTTTTTTACTAAGTTGTTCAATATCTGCTAAAATGAGTTCTGTAATAATGATTTCAATATCTCTAATAGGGTCAGTTTCTCCTTCAACATGGGTAATATTTGAATCATCAAAACAGCGAACAATATGTAAGATTAACTCCGTTTCTCTTATATTAGATAAAAATTTATTACCCAAACCCTCGCCCTTACTAGCACCCTTGACAAGCCCTGCAATATCTACAAATTCTATTAAAGAATGTAAAATTTTTTCAGGTTTTACAATCTTAGCTAGTTCAAAAAGCCTAGAATCAGGTACCTCAACCATGGCCTTATTAGGTTCAATGGTACAAAATGGATAATTTGCACTTTGTGCATTTTGAGCCCTTGTTAATGCGTTAAAGGTAGTAGATTTACCAACATTTGGCAAACCTACTATACCAACGGCTAAACTCATTTTTTAGCCCTTAGTAAAGACATTAAAAAAGCAACGCACATTCTAACTCCAGCCCCTCCAGCTCCAAAGCTTGTATAACCCCAAGCCTTTTCAGTATAAGCAGGACCTGCTATATCAAGGTGTAGCCATTTATCTTTATATTCTTTGCGTATGAATTTATCTAAAAATAAACCGGCTGTAATAGCCCCACCATAACGACTTGAAGCAGTGTTACTAACATCGGCAATTTTTGATTTTATAAGTTCTTTTAAATAAGGATTAAAATGTAAAATAGTAGTAAATTCCCCACTTCTTTTTGAGCTTTGATAAAAGGCATTTTGAAGTTCTTCGTTATTGCCTAAAATTCCACTTGTGTACTCTCCAAGCCCTACTACACAAGCACCAGTTAGAGTAGCCATGTCTATTAATAAATCAGGCTTTAAATCTTGCGCATAAGATAGACAATCAGCTAAAACTAAACGACCTTCAGCATCTGTATTTCTTACTTCTATGCTTACGCCTTCCCTTGATATTAAAACATCATCGGGCTTATAAGCATTTCCTGCTATCATATTTTCAGTTACACCTAAAATAGCATGTACTTCAAGTTCTAAATTTAACTCACAAACTGCCTTTATAATACCCATAGCAGCTGCTGCGCCACTTTTATCAGCCTTCATTGTAAGCATATAATCACTTGGCTTTAAGCTAAGTCCACCACTATCATATGTTAAGCCCTTACCCACAAAAACTACGCGTTGTTTAGCCTTTGTGTGTTTATAACTTAAATGAATGAGTCTTGGAGGGTGAATGGAGGCCTTGTTTACAGCTAAAAAGGCGTTCATTTTTTCCTTTTCTAAGAATTTTTCATCATACACCTTACAAGTAATATTTTTATGAGTTTTAGCTAAATTCTTAGCATCTTCTGCCATTTTTAAAGGGGTGTAAATTTCAGGGACCTCGTTAACTATATCCTTTACAAAATTTGTAGCATTTGCTAAAATAACTCCTCTTTCAATACCTATCTTTCCTTTATTTAAATCAACTTCTTTTTTATTTATCTCATCATTGGCAATAAAAACATTTACAAGGCTTGAAGGTGTTTTTTCACTTTTATATTTATCAAAATCATAATTTGCAAATAAAATTCCCTCAGCCATACTAGCAAAGCTTTGACCAGTACAACCACTGATTATACAAGGGGCTTTAACGCTTTTAATATTTAGTTTACAAATGGCTTTTATAGCATTAAAAAAAGCTAGTCTTATGTCTTCGTGTTCAAGGCTTTTTAATTCTACAAAGACCTTTTTTAAATTCATATCAAAGCAAACACCCTCGCCCTTATAATTAGCTAATTTAAAAAAATTCTTATAAGCACTAAATGGCTTTAAATTTTTTTCTTGTACAAAATTTATCTCAAAATCAGCCTTGATTTTGTCAAGTTTTGCATTTTTAAATTCAATGTTCATTTTTCTTCCTTTTTTCTTTAAGTATGGCTTTTTCCAATTGTTTAAAGCCAAAGATTATAGTACATAAAAATACTATCACAATCACAGCTGCCAAATACCAATGCGAACTAGCCCATTTTAAAGCATCTAAAATTTGTTTTCCAAAAAACCAAGCTAAAAGTATGGTAATAGCAGCCCACACCCAAGCAGAAAATAAATTTATAATGGCAAATTTCTTAGCACTATATCTAGTGATGCCTATACTCATAGGAATTACGGTTCTAAAACCATACATATAACGTTGGGCAAAGATTATTGGCCAGCCAAAACGTTGTAAAAGTAAATGTGCAATGGCAAATTTGCGTCTTTGAGTTTTAAGCTTTTTTTGTATGAATTTTTTATTGTATCTTCCTATATAAAAATAAATTTGGTCCCCCACAAAGCCACCAAGTCCGGCTACAAAAACGGCTATAAAAGTATTTAATTTATCATCATGTGCTGCAAGTCCTGCAAAGATTAAGCCAAGTTCTCCTTCTAAAATGCTCCAAAAAAATAAAATCACATAACCCCAGTTTTCAACATGCTCGTTCCAAATTCTAACCAAACTCTCTTCTAAAGAAAAATCCTTGCCAAAGAAAAAATATAAAAAAGCAATTAAAATTATTAATATTAAAAGTATAAGGATTTTTTTCAAAACTACTCCTTTAAAGTTCTAAAACGCTATAAACTTTTGTATATTCTGAAAGCTTTTTAAGCCCATCAAATTCGCTTAAATGCATTAAAAAACAAGCCCCTATACAATCTCCACCTGCTTTTTTTATAAGATTGTAACCTGCAATTGCAGTACCTCCTGTAGCTAGCACATCATCAATTAATAAAACCTTTGGATTTTTCATACCACGAAAGGCATCTTGGTGAATTTGAAGTGTTTCTTGTCCATATTCTAAGGTATACTCGCAAGAAAATTTTAAAAAGGGTAGTTTATTTGGCTTTCTAACTGGAACAAAAGGGATGCTAAGCTTAGCACTCAAAGCTGCTGCTAAAACAAAACCCCTACTTTCAACGCCTACTATAAAATCAATCCTTTTTTTTTCATAGTAATCTTTTAAATGTTCAAGTAAAAACATAAAGGCATCTTTATCATTTAAAAGCGTGGTAATATCGCGAAACTGCACACCTTCAATGGGAAAATTTGACACAACTCTAATGCTACTGAGTAAATATTGTTTTCCATTTTTATTAAGTTTTTTCATAATAGGGCCTCTATCTTAGCTTCTAGTTCTTTGATTCTTTGTCTTAACTTATCATTTTCTAAGCGATATTGTGAATTCCTTGTTCTTAAAGAGGTTAAATCCGCTTTGATTTTGTTAAGTTCTTCAGTTAAAATATCTATATTTCCTAAACTTCTTTGAAGTTGAACTTGTAGTTTTCTAATGATAATTTCAGTATCATCAAGATTATTTTTAATAAAATCTTTTGAGAATTTTTCTTTATTAAGCAAGGTTTTATAATAAAACAACATTACGACAAGATAAATTGTCGCACACACAAGCACTGTTAAAATGAGCCAATTTGCCACGGGATGATTCATTTATTTACCTCGATTTTTTGAATTCTTTGTATATGTCGTCCATTTTCAAAGGGTGTATTTATAAAATTTGTAATAATATCAATAGCTAAACTAATGCCTATTAATCTACCTCCAAGGGCCAGTACATTAGCATCATTATGCTTTCTTGCTAATCTTGCACTTAAACTTTCACTACATAAAGCACATCTTATATTTTCATGTCTATTTGCAGCTATTGAAACGCCTATTCCAGAGCCACAAATTATAATGCCAAAACTTGTCTCATCTATATTTTTAGCTAGTAAATGAGCAAAATCAGGATAATCACAACTTTCTTTATTATTAGTTCCAAGGTCTTTAAAATTTAAATTTTCATCCTTTAAAAATGTGCAAATTTGGGTCTTTAAGTCAAATCCAGCATGGTCACTTGCTATGTAAATTTTATCTTTTAACATATCTTATCCAAAAAATTTATCTTAGAACTTTGGAATTTTAACACAATAAAGTATAAAAATAGCTATTTTCTTTTAAAAAACTTGCAAAAATAAACTTTATTTTATTTTATGTGATAAAATACACATTTTTATAAAACTTTAAATTTCTTTGAAAGAAAACACAATGAAAATTATCTTAATAGGTTCATCAACTGGTGGTCCAAACCAACTTAAATTTTTGTTAAAGGACATTGATATAGGCAATACATGCGTGATTATAGCACAACATATGAAGCCTGATTTTATCCCTTCTTTTGTTAATCAATTTGACAAAGAGGCCTTAAATGAAGTAGCCTTGCTTAATGATAAGGAAATTTTAGAAAATAGAATTTATATTTGTCAAACAAATACTATTTTAAGTGGTTCTTTAACATTAAGTGCTAGTTTTAGCGATACTAAAACAAATTTTAAGCCAAATATTAATTTGCTTTTTAATTCAGCAGTTCATTATGCAAGTGCTCATAAATTACTTGCGATTTTATTGACAGGAATGGGAGATGACGGGGCTCATGGCTTACTTAATCTTTACAATGCCAAGGTTAAATGCCTTTGTGAAAATGAAGCAGATTGCGTTGTTTATGGTATGCCAAAAAGGGCAAAGGATTTAAATCCTAAACTTATGCCTATGAGTTTAAAAGAATTAAAAAGAGAAATTTTACATTTTGTAGAAAGCGAGTAATATGGATAAAATTATTTTTAATGATAGAGATTTAAATGAATTTATTAAGATTGTTAATGATATAAGTGGCATTGATTTAAATGACAAAAGAAATATTATAGCTTTAAAGCTAGATAAATTTGTAAATGAATTAGGTGTAAGAAGTGTTGATGAATTTTTAAGTGGACTTAGGGTAAATAAAGATTTAAAACAAAAAAACAATTGATTTTGTAACCATTAGCGAAACCTATTTTTTAAGGGAATTAACCCAGTTAAAAGAAATCATAAAATACGCAAAAAGCCTTGAAAAAAGTGTAAATATTTTAAGTGCACCATGTGCAAGTGGTGAAGAGGTTTACTCCTTAGCCATACTAGCAGCTCAAATTTTATTTAAAGACTTACACATTGTAGGCATAGATATAAACACAGAAGTAATTAACGAGGCCAAACTTGCCTTATATCAAGGGAGAACCTTACAAAGATTAAGCGAAAGTGAAAAAAGACGTTTTTTTACAGAAGAAAAAAATGAGGAATTTCGCATTAAAAAAAATGAGCTTTGTACTTGCCATTTTAAACTTTGCAATGTCTTTGATAGCCATTTTGAAAAGCTTGGAAAATTTGACATTATACTTTCTAGGAATATGATTATTTATTTTGATAATATATCAAGAATGAAGCTTTTAGAAAAATTTCACAAGCTTTTAACTGATAGAGGTAGACTTTATGTGGGCAATGCTGATTTGATTCCAGAAAGTGATTATTTTAAAAAGGTTTTTTCTATAAAGGGTAGCTACTATGAAAAAATTACCTTTTAAAAGCAAAATTTAATTTTTCTTTTACTAGAATTTGGCGATTTTATTTTTAAGGTTTTAAATGCGTGGTTATAGAATTTTTTCAGGTACAGCAAATGTTGAATTTTCAAAACAAATAGCAAAATATCTTTCACTTCCTTTAAGTGATGCCGGGATTAAACGATTTAGCGATGGAGAAATAAGCGTTCAAATCGATGAAAGCGTTAGAGGAAAGGATGTTTTTATAATACAAAGTACCTGTGCCCCTGCAAATGATAATTTAATGGAACTTTTAATATTAACTGATGCATTTAGACGCTCAAGTGCAAATTCAATCACTGCAATAGTGCCCTATTTTGGCTATGCAAGACAAGATAGAAAGGCAAATCCTAGAGTGCCTATTACTGCAAAATTAGTAGCAAATTTAATAGAATCTGCTGGTATTGATAGAATAGTTACTATAGACTTACACGCCGGGCAAATTCAAGGCTTTTTTGACATTCCTGTTGATAATCTTTATGGAAGTATAATTTTTAATGATTATATAAAATCAAAGCATTTTGATAATGCCATTATAGGAAGCCCTGATATAGGTGGAGTTGCAAGAGCTAGGAGCGTAGCAAAGAATTTAGGGCTTGATATTGCCATAATTGATAAAAGAAGAGAAAGAGCAAATGAAAGCGAGGTTATGAATATAATAGGGGACGTTGTAGATAAGGATGTTATATTAGTAGATGATATAATTGATACTGCTGGTACCATTGTAAAAGCTGCACAGGCTTTGAAAAACAAGGGTGCAAAATCTGTTATGGCGTGTTGTACCCATGCTGTCTTAAGTGGAGAAGCCTACGATAGAATATCAAGGGGCATTATTGATGAAATAGTAGTAACTGATACCATTCCTTTAAAAAATAAACTACCAAATATAAAGGTGTTAAGCGTAGCTCCTATATTTGCCGAGGTTATACGAAGAATTTATCATAATGAAAGCGTGAATTCTTTATTTATTTAATTGTAAATTTTTATACTTAAAACCTAACTTTTAATAAAACTTTGTTAAAATTAAGATTAAAAAATCAAGGCTAAATTTATGGATAAAATCGCAATTATCGGTGCTGGAAAATGGGGACTTGCCTTAAAAAATACAATTGATGAAAATTATTCTTGTGTAATTACTTCATATTCTAAAAAAAATATAAAGGACTTTGTTAGTATTGAAGAGGCCTTAAAGGCCGAGTTTTTAATATTTGTACTAAGTACTCAAGGAATTTTACCCTGGCTAAAAGAACATTTTAAAAATAAAAATCAAAAAATTTTACTTGCCTCAAAGGGCATTGATATAAGTACTAATTCTTTCCTAGATGAGATATTTTTAAAATTTGTAGATAAAGAAAATTTTTGCGTTTTAAGTGGTCCTTCTTTTGCAAGCGAGGTTATGCAAAAACTTCCTTGTGGCCTTGTTATAAGTGGTGAAAATTTAGAACTTTGTAAAAAATTTGCTAGTTTTTTCCCAAGCTATATAAAAACCTATATTGATAGCGACATAAAGGGGGCTGAAATATGTGGGGCGTATAAAAATGTATTAGCCATTGCTAGTGGGATAAGTGATGGCCTAAATCTTGGCAATAACGCTAGGGCTTCTTTGATATCAAGAGGTCTTATAGAAATGCATAGATTTGGTAAATTCTTTGGAGCTAAAGAAGAAACTTTTTTAGGATTAAGTGGGGCCGGAGATTTATTTTTAACTGCAACTAGTACGCTTTCAAGGAATTATCGCTGTGGTTTAATGCTTAGTAAAGGATTAAGCAAGGATGAGATTATCAAAGAATTAAAAGAAGTAATAGAAGGAATCCCAACTGCTTATGGTTTGCAAGAATTAGCTAAAAAAAATGATATTTATACGCCTATTGTAAATGAAGTAGTTGCTGTTTTAAATGGTAAAAATGTAAAGGACGCTCTAAGTACTTTGCTAAAGGATAAAAAATGATTATAAAAAATGCAAAAATTTATGGAAAAAAAGAACAAGACCTTGAAATTTCAAATGGACTTATAAGTACAATAGCCCCTGCAAATTCCTTAAAAGGTGAAAGTTTTGATGCTAGTGGCTTAACTTTAATCCCTTCTTTTATAGACTTAAATATCAATCTTAAAAATAATAAATTTAGCCTTGAAAATTTAGAACTTTTAGAAAATGAATGCTTAAAGAGTGGAATTTCAAGCATAGTTTTAAGAGATGAAATGTATTTTGATGAAGAAAGTTTTGCCTTGTTTTTACAAAATTTAAGGCAAAAAAAGATAGAAATTTTTGCAAGTATTAAGGTTTTAAATAAAGAAAATGAATTTAGAAATTTAGCCACTCTTATAAATAAAGGTGCCTTTGGAATCGAACTTCAAAGTAGTTTTAATGCAAATATTTTAAGAATGGCTGCACAATATGCCTTTATGAAAAATGTCCCTATTTTCGCCCAATGCTTAAATATGGATTTTGATGATAATGGGGTTATGAATGAGTGTGAAAAAAGCTTTGAGTTAGGTCTTGTTGGCATTAGCGAGGTGGCTGAAACAAGCGAGGTAGCCAAGATAAAAGAAATTGCTAAATTTTATAAGGCAAGGGTGATTTTTGATATTATTACCCTTAAAGATTCTTTAAATTTGTTAGAAAACGAACTTGTAATGACTAGTATACACCATTTAATTAAAGATGATAGTGCGTGTGATGACTTTAATACCTCTTCAAAGATACTACCTCCACTTCGCTCAAAAGCCGATTCAAAGGCTCTAAAAAATGCTCTAAAAAATGGCAAAATCAGCTTTTTAAGCTCTTTACATTCTCCTAAATCCATAAGCTTAAAGGATTTATCCTTTGATGAGGCAGCCTTTGGAATTCATAGTGTGTGCGAATTTATAAGCCTTTGTTATACCTTTTTGATTAAAAATAATAATTTTAGCTGGGAAGAACTTTGTAAAATCACAAGCCTTAACCCTGCCCTACTTCTTGGTTTAAATAGTGGAAAAATAGAAGTTGGCAAGGTAGCAAATTTAGTACTTTTTGATGAAAATAAAAAATTAACTTTAAATTCAAGCAGTTTATATGCAAAAGATAAAATTTTTGGAGAGGTGAGGGCTCATTTTATAAATGGCAAAAAGGTATTTTAATGCCTAAAAAACAACTCTCATTAAGACAGCTTAGCATTCCTATTTTTTGGGATATGTTATCTAAAATTTTATCCTTAATCATAAATACAGCTATGGTTTCTCATTACTCAAATTTCTTAGTCGGGGCAATGGGGGCTGGAAATCAAATAACAGATTTATTTTTTACAATCTTTAATTTTTTAAGCATAGGTTGTAGCGTAGTAATCGCACAAGCAATAGGGGCAAAGGATAAACAAATAGCAAGAAAGGTGATTCATCAAAGCCTTTTTTTAAATGCCTTACTTGGCTTTACTTGTGCCTTTTTTATAGTGTGGCAGGGTGAAATTTTGTTAAAACTTATGCAAATTCCAAATGAGCTTATGAAAGATAGTACTATTTATTTGCATATGCTTGGAATTTGTTTGTTTTTTGACGCTATAGCCATTGTTTTAGCAGCCATTGTAAGAGTTTACAATCTTGCTTACTGGGTTATGTGCGTTGGCTTTTTAATGGATATAGTAATTGTTATTGGCAATTTTTTCGTACTTCACTATACAAATTTAGAACTCTTTGGGGTTGGCCTAGCAAACATAGCAGGGCGAATTGTGGTAGTAAGTTTACTACTTTTAATACTTATTTTTAAACTTAAAATTTATCTTAAATTTAAAGAAATGATAGCCTTTGAAAAAGAAATTCTTAAAAAAATCTTTAATATAGGTGGCTTTTCAGCTGGTGAAAATCTTATATGGATAGTCCAATACACCATAGCTTTTAGCTTTGTAGCAAGTTTAGGAAAAGAAAATTTAAGCGTTCAAACTATATATTTTCAAATTTCTATGCTTATAATGTTAATAGGTCAAGCAATTAGCATAGCAAATGAGATAATAATAGGAAAATTAGTAGGGGCAAGATACAATGAGATAGCTTATAAACATACCTGGATGGCCTTGTATTTAAGCTTGTTAGCAAGTGGAGTTGTGGCTGTGCTTAATTTTGCTTTACAAGATTTTACTATGGATTTATTAAAACTTGATGAGACTTTACGAAAGATTATGATACCACTTTTTGCACTCTCAATCTTTTTAGAATTATCAAGGACCTTTAATATCATAATGGTAAATGCCCTAAGGGCAAGCGGGGATGCAAAATTTCCATTTTTTAGTGGCTTAATCTTTATGATAGGAGTTTCATTGCCACTTGGCTTTTTCTTATGCTTTAATATGAATCTTGGAATTTTAGGCATTTGGATAGGTTTTTGTGCTGATGAATTTTTTAGAGGACTTGCAAATTCTTATCGTTGGAAAAGTAAAAAATGGCAAGGAAAGGTTCTTGTATAAATGCTAGAAAGTTTTTTTTATGAAGGGCGAGTGTTTTACTATAAAATCAAGCCTATTAAGTATTTGCATTTGAAATTTAACGAGGGCTTTTTTTATCTAAGTATCCCTAAAAAAACCTCTCAAAAATTAGTTTATAATTTTTTAAATAAAAATAAAACTTGGCTTGAAAATGTAGAAAAAAATTATAAAAAGGATGAAAATTTTTATTTTTTAAATAAGTGCTATGAATTAAATTTTAACCCTTCTTTTAAAAAAACTTTTTTTAATAAAACTTGCATAAATAGCCCATCTAAAAGGCATTTAAACGCATTTTTAAAAATGAATGCAAGACTTATTTTTTCTTTTTATCTTAAAAAATATGCTAGATTGACTAATTTAAACTACACACATTTAAGCATTAAAACAATGAAAACTCGCTGGGGTTCTTGTAATCACAAAAAAGGCTATATAAATTTAAATATTAAGCTTATGCAAAAGAGCCTAAAATGTATAGAATATGTTATTTTACACGAATTAACACATATTAAATTTCCAAATCACAGCAAAGAATTTTATGCCTTTATAGAAAATTTTATGCCAGAATACAGACAAATTGAAAAGAAATTTTAAAAATTATCTAGGCTAAATTTCATGGCCTTTTTTATAACGCTACCATGGCTTTCATTTTCAAAGATATGCAAATTTATTGTGCACTTACTATCTTGCCTTAATTTTGTGGCTAAATCATTAATATTTATTTTTGAATCTTTTAAAGAATGCGTGTTTTTTTCTAAGCTACCCTTTGCTAAAAAGATATTTGGACAATTTAAAAGACTTAATTTTGTGGGTAAAAAAGCACTTTCTCCCCACCAAAGCGATGGGCTAATTATAAAATAATGAGTAAATAAAGAGCTTTCTTTAAGTAAGGTATTTAAGGCAAATAAGCCTCCAAAAGAATGACCAAAAAATCCTTGGTAATTTTCATTTATAGCAAAATTATCTTTAATATAAGGCATTAAAAATTCTTTTAAAAAGACTAAAAATTCCTTATCTCCTCCACCAACTTCGCTGCCACTTATTTTTGGCGTATAATCTTTCATTCTTTTTTGTTTATGAAAGGCTAAATTTTTACCATATCCTATGCCTACTAAGATTAAATCATCGTTTTTATCGTATAAATTTAAAAAATTTGGAAAAAAGGCATCTGCGTCTGTAAAATACAATACCTTATAATTTTTTGCCTCTTTTTTAGTCTTAGCAATATAAATTTCATAATCTTGCCCATGATGACTTAATTTTACAGGTGCTAAAATATCAAAATTCAAAAAAGCATTTTTAGAAAGTTCTTCTATAACTTGCTTTGGTTTTGCATTTAAAAAAGTAAAAAGAAGTATTAAACAAAAGCAAATTTTATACATTTTTCTCCTTAAAAAAGTTGATTATAGCAAAATTTATTACAATATTAAAATATTAGCTTTTTTATTATAAAATATGTTTTTTATAAGGAAAGTCTTTGAATTTTGTATTAAATTTTAGCTTGATTTTTGATTTTATCGTTATTTGCTTAGCCTTTTACTTTCTTTATACTCGCATTTTTTTTATAAGCCTTGGACTTTTAATAGCAAAAAGTACCTATCTTTACACGAGCATTTATCAAGCACATTTAATTAATTTTACTTTCTTGCCACTTTTATTTGGACTTTTATGCCTTAGCAAAGAAAATAAAATCATATTTTGCAAAGAAAATTTAATAAATTTTTTATGCTTGATTGTCTTTATGTTTATTAGCATTTTTCTAAGCAAGAATACCAATTTTTTAAGTGAAATTTCAAAGGTAAAAATCATAAATTTAAGCATTTTTACCCCACTTAGCGAATTTGGTTTTATTATCTTTTCAATAATGGCTTTTTTAGTTCTTGCAAGATGTATTAAAAGTATGCAGCATTATTTATTACTAGCCTATATTTTAGCCTTTGTTCAATTTTTATATACAAGATTAAGCCTTTGTTCGTACTTTGAATTTGCAAGTTTTGTCTTTTTTGTGTATTTGATTTTTAAGCTATATAAGGCCTTTTTTTATGATGAAATGACAAAATTACCCAATCAAAAAATGCTAAGATACTACCTAAAAAATAAAGAAAATTTTGTAATTGCCCTACTTCATTTTAATGAATTTGATTATGTACAAACTGCTTACAAAAGGCTTATTTTGAGGCAACTTGGCAAGGTATTAAGAAAATTTAAGACAAAAATTTTTGTAAGTGATGATGATTTTGTATTAGTTTTTGAAAATCAAAACAAGGCCTTAAAACACTTAGCTTTTTTAGAATCCTTACTTAGAAATAAAGAGTTTAGCATAGAAGATGAAAAATTTAAGCTAGATTTTAAAATAGTTTGGAGCAATAACACAAAGGAATTAACACAAAGTTTAAAAGACTTAAAGCAACGACTTTAAGTCTTTGTAAAAATTATTTTTCGTTAGCTTCAACCTCTATACTAAGGCTTACTTCGCTACCTAAAGTACTAGCATCTTTTGCAAGATTAAACTCATCTTTATTAATCTTACCATTTAGGGTAAAGCCTACTTTTTCTTTGCCATCTTTTCCCTTAGCAACACCACCAATCTCAGTATCTAAGCTAATATCCTTCGAAACACCTATCATGGTTAAGGTCCCTGTCATCTTACCCTTTTCATTGCTAATTTTTTCATATTTTTTCATAACAAATTTAATTTCTGGATGAGATTTTTCTTTGAAAAAATCATCTTGTAATAAGTGCTTATCCCTTGAAGTATTTTCTGTATTAATAGAATTTACCTTAATATTTGCTTCAAGTTTTGAAAAGGTAAAATTCGCTGAGTCAAAATCAATAACTGCAGAATAATCCTTAAAATTTCCCTTTACATTACTAATACCAAGGTGTTTAATCTTAAAACCAACATCAGTATGAGTTTTATCTAGGCTATATTCCTTTGCTAAAAGCGAAGTACTAAGCAAACTAACCGCTACAAGCGAACTAAGTAAAATTTTTTTCATTTTTTCTCCTTAATTTGAAAATTATATGTAATTTTAACCTTGCAATATAAATTATAAATTAACAAAAATTATTTTTTAAGCCTTTTGTGCAAAAATGATACAAAATCATTAAAATCAGCCAAATTTAAAGACTTAATCTCTCTTTGCTGCTTTCCCCACATACATTCTGGGAAAAAAGCATCATCTTTAAAGCGAGCCATTACATGAAAATGAACCCTTGGTACATAGTTTGCAAAGGATGCTATATTGATTTTATCAGGTTTATAAAATTCTAGCATTGCTTTTTCTGCTTTTAAAACAAGCTTAAAAAGCTTTTTTTGGACCTTTTTTGGACAATGGCTAAGTTCTTTATATTCTTTCTTTGTAAAAATTTTAAGCCATGGAATTTGAGACTCTTCTTTTTCTATGTAGAAAAAATTATTTTCATAAATCATCTTTTATCCTTTGTTAAAAATTTGACATATTTTACAAAAAATTGTATAAATTTTTAAGCAAAGTTAAAGTAAAATGATTAAAAATCAAAGAAAAGGAGAAAAAATGCAAATTAATTCAAATCTTTATAATACCTTTTCTTTTTACAATTCACAAAATTTAGAAGATACAAATTCTACAAACCAAGAAGACACCACGCAAATAAACGGCGTTGAGTTAAATGATAGCGAGTTAAGGCAGGTTAAAGAACTGCAACAAATAGATAGAGAAGTAAGAGCACACGAAGCAGCACATCAAGCAGCTGGTGGAGGGCTTACTGGTAGTGCAAATTATAGCTATGAAAAGGGACCTGATAATCAAATGTATGCGGTGGCTGGTGAGGTACCTATTAGTATGAAAAAAGGTGGAACACCTGAACAAACTATAGTAAATGCTAGAAAAATTTATGCTGCTGCCATGGCACCGGCTGACCCTAGTCCACAAGATTATAGGGTGGCAAATGATGCCTTAAAAATGGAAAGTGAGGCAAGGGTTCAAAAAAATGAAGAACAAAAGGCCGAACTTGAGGAAAAAAAGGATACACAAAATTCAAACGAAGAAGAAGGCTTTGAAGTAGATACACCCGAAAAAATAAACACTTCAACGACTTCAAGCTATACTATTTCAAATTTAGCAAAAAATAATTATGTATTTAGTGCTTATACACAAAACAAAGAAATAGGCTCAAATTTAAATATAGCGTCTTAGTTTATTGTTTGTTTTTTGCAAATTTTTTTATTTATATACTTCTAGATTTTATATTACTTACAATTTTTATAATATTTTTTAACTATACGCTCAATCTCGTCTTGATATTCTTTTGAATTATTATATATATCAAGGCATTGCATAGAATATGTATTTTTCATATTTACTGACAATCTTAATTTCCAAATAAATTTTTTAAACTTATTTTTATCGTTATTTAACCATTCTTTATTATTTAAACCTATTTTAGTTTCAAAATGTTTAATTAAAAAATAATTGTTAATTTGATATATATCATCTGATAACAATGGATAATAATTACTTTTAATAAGTTTTAAGCAATATTCAAAACCTCTTTTTTTTAAAGCTATAACTCGTTGTTCATATGCATATGGTTATTTATACTCTTCTAACACATTCATAGTTTCAATAGCTATTGCAAAAGAAAAAGTGTAAAAAATTAATAAAATAATTTTCATAATATACCTTATTTAAGTATCTAAAAATCAATTTTTTTAGTATAATAAATATATGTATTAGTATATATATGTTGTAAAACCAAATTTAAATTATAAAGTTCTTTTTCAAAATAATCGCCTTTTATACAATATTCTAAACCAATTTTTTTGGAAAGTTTTACCTTTTTCTCATATGGATATTACTCTCTATCTACCTTGTATATAAATCCCATTTTTATAGCTATTTTATTATATTCATCAAATTTTTATGTGTTGTTAATATCATTTGCATTAACAACTAAAAATACACAAAGCAATAAAAATTTTTTCATATTTAATCTTTTAATTCCCAAAAATCAAGTTTAACATCACCTATATTACCAAGATAATAATTGTTAGCCATTTTATTTTCCACATCTACAAAATCCGTTTGATTCCACAAAGTTGTATGAGAAAAATATTGTTTTATATCATAATTTTTAATTAAAACACCTTTATTGTCACTATACCTTATTGTCTTTGTAGTTTATATAATATTTCCTGTCTATCGTCATTATTTAATTTTTCACTAATTTCTAGTTTTTCCCATTTATCATATAATTTAATTATAATTTTTTGCAAATTTTTTTTCGTGATAAAAGAAATTTATTATACTTTTTTCAAAGAGATTAAAAGCTATATTTTTATTTGCACAAAAGCTAGTTGCACTAAATTTTTAACATTTCTTTTAAGCTGATCTCATTTATTATTTTACTATCAAATTTTATAACTAAATATTTTGTATTTTTATAAATATCAACTATGCCTAAAATTTGATTATTTAAATTTAACTTAGTATCTAAGGATAAATAAAGATTTTTAAACTCGCTTGGATTTTTTAAAAAACAAAGCAAAATAAGCCAAATGATAGAAAAAAAGGCTAGTATGATACATAAAATATCAAAATTATTAAAAAATAGCCCTCCTAAAAGTCCGCCTATAAAACTTCCACAATAACCAAAAGAATTAAAAATGCCTAAGGCAACCCCCTTTTCATTAACCTTACAAAATTTAGAAGCACAGCTTTGCATAATAGGTTCGTGTAAGTTAAAACCTATAAAAAATATAACAACAGCAACGATAAAAACACCATTTGCTATGCTTAAACTAAAATTTGCCAATAAACACACAACAAAAAGTACATAGCTTAATATAAAAAATAAAACGCCAAGTATTAAAATTTGCTTACTAAGCCCTCTTTTTTCACCTAAACTTCCAGCCAAGCCCATAGCAAAAAAACCTGCAAGCATTGCTAAGATATAAACCTTATAAAGTTCATCTTCTTTAAAGATACCAAAACCCTTAACCAAAACTATAGGAATACTTAAAAAAGCTAAACTCATAAGCATTTTTTGCATAAAATTTGTTAAATTCATTAGGGCTAAATTTTTATCTTTAAAAAGGTGCAAAAGTGGCGTTTTTTCATTGTGGTGGATGATTTTTGTTTCCTTTGGTAAAAAAGCAAAAAGCAAGATTATACATAAAAAGCTTAATATTGCACTTAAATCAAAAAGGCTTGAAAGTCCAAATTTAGCACTCATTATAGGAGCTATAAGCATGGAGGTAGCAAAGGAAATTCCTATAAACGAGCCCATTATAGCCATTGCCTTACCTCTTTTTTCTTCTGGTACAAAATCACTTATCATAGCAGTAGCCACAGCCCCAATCGCTCCACTTCCTTGAAGTAAGCGTCCAAAAATCATCATATAAATATCACTTGCAAAAGAACATACCAAAGAACCTATTATAAATATTAAAAGCCCAAAAAGCATAGTTTTTTTACGCCCTATTTTATCGCTTAACATACCAAAGGGAGTTTGTAAAAGCATTTGAGTAAGAGCATAAATTCCAACAAGCATACCGATTAAAAAATCATTTGCCCCCTTTAAATTTAAAGCATATAAACTAAGCACAGGCAAAACTATAAAAAGCCCAAAAAATCTAGTAGCTACTATAAAAGATAAGATGAAAATATTTTTTAACATTTTTTGTCCTATTTAAAAAATATAAGTTTACTATTAAATGCTTTAACTCATTATTAAGATTTAAAGTCTTTTTAGCTAAGATTAGATTTAAAATTTCATAGGAGAGACAATGAAGATTATTTTAGCAACCAATAATGCACACAAATTTGCAGAATTAAAAGAACTTTTAAAGTCTTATAAATGCTATTCTTTAAACGAACTTTCAGGGCAATTTAATATAGAAGAAAATGGTACTTCTTTTAAGGAAAATGCCTTAATAAAATCAAGGGCAATTTTTAATCTATTAACCCCTAAAGACAAAGAAAAATTTGTCGTTTTAAGTGATGATAGTGGGCTTTGTGTTGATATTTTGCATGGAAGACCTGGAATTTTTTCAAGCCGTTTTTCTGGTGTAAAAGATGATAAGGCTAATAAGGAAAAACTTGCCTTAGAACTCGAAACCTTAGGGCTTAGTGAAAGTAAGGCGTATTTTTGTTGTGCTATAGCCATTAGTTCTAAATTTGGAGATTTTTCAACTCATGGCTTTCTTTATGGTAAAATAATCACTCAGCAAAAGGGTAAAAATGGCTTTGGTTATGATAGTATGTTTATACCTGATAATTACGATAAAACCCTAGCCCAGCTAAGTGAAAATGAAAAAAATCAAATTTCACACAGAAGTCGTGCTATAAAGGTTGCAAAGCCTATACTTAAAAAATTAAAAAGGAATATGTAATGACTACATTTATAAAATATATGCTTATAGTAATAGTGCTTTTTGTTGTAGTAACAGCCTTTAGTATGTATTTTGATTAATATCTTTTTGGCTTTGTAAGGGTTGATAAAAAGCTTGGAAGTAAAAATAAACTTCCACTTAATAACAAAAACATTACAAAAATAGTCAAAATTCCAAAATAAATAGTAGGTATAAAATTGCTAGTTAGCATAACGCTAAAGCCTAAGATGATGCTTATGCTTGTATAATACAGGGCTGAGCCCACTGCTAGATGTGTTGTTCTAATTGAGTATTTAATACCCTTGTGTTTTATTTCTTCTTTAAAGCGATAAATATAATGCAAGGCATCATCAACGCCTATTCCAATGGCAATAGCTGCTATTGTTATACTCATTATATCAAGAGGAATTTCAAAAATTCCCATTAAGGCAAAAACTATGCTTAAAGGTATAACATTTACTAAGATTGCAATAAGGGCTAATTTTAAATTTCTAAAAATAAGCACGAAAAGCACAAAAATAGCTAAAATCACAAAGGAAAGCGTATTAAACTGCGACGCAAAAAGGCTTTGTAGCATGTTATTATATAAAAGCATAATGCCTGTTAATTGAAATTTAACCCCATCATCCTTTAAAAGTTCTTTTAACTCATCATTTAAGCTTAATAAAAATTCATTTCTTCTAAGCTTAGTATCTGAGTCAACTATTCTCATTACAAAGCGAAGTTCGTTATTTTCAATACTAACATAAGAAGATAATAATTCTTGCTTAAACTCACCTGGCAAATTCTCATTTAAAAAAGCTAGGGCAAAATCATCTAACTCCTTGCCATCATTTACTTTTTTACCAAGTTCTAAAAGGCTATTTAAGCTTAAAATTGAACCTACAAATTCTTTATTCGCTAAGAATTCATGCACCTTTTTTGCAATACGCGTTTTTTTAGCATTGAAAAAATAAGTATCCTGCTTTGCTAGTTCATTAAATTCGCTTTCAAAGTCTAAATTTTCATTATTTAAATCTTCTTTTTTCTCTTCTTCAAAATTAATCACTACTTCTAAGGGAATGGTACCACCTAAATTTCTATCAATGACTAATAAGCCTTTTTTTATATCACTGCCATCCTTAAAATAATTCACAAACGAATTTTCTACCTTTAAAGAACTAATACCCCAAAGTGCAATAAATACGCCAATAATAGCTAGTAGAAAAATCATTTTTCTATATTTTAAACTAGCATTTGCACAAAAATTTAAAAAATTTGCATTAAAATCTTTGTATCTGTAAATTCTAATATTAAATAAAACAAGCATACTTGCTAAAAAAAGATAACTTAAAATAAGTGAAAAAGCAATGCCTATACTCATCATAATACCAAGTTGAATAATAGGCTGGATATTAGAAAAAATCAAAGATAAAAAGCCAATAATTGTAGTAAATATAGCAAAAAAACTAGGCTTTGCCTTTGCTAGTAAGGTTTGAAGTACTACGCGTTTTAATTTTGCGTTTGGGTACTTGCTAGAAGTTTGTACAAAATGCGTTATTAAATGCACTATAACACTTAGTGTAATGATTAAAACAAGGGCTACATAATTTGAAGAAATAACCGTGATTTGAAAATCAAATAATGCAAAAAGTCCACTTGCACTGCTTAAAGATATAAAGCAAATAAATAATGGCAGTATTATAAAATAAAAAGAACGGAAAAAGTACCATAAGGCAAGACCTAGCAAGAATATTAAAGACAATCCATAAAGTGCTAAATCACTTTTTATGTAAGCAATCATATCATCAGCTATCATATTTATGCCACCTAAATAAAGCGTGTGACCTTTATTTTCATAGCTTTTAACTAGTTCTTTAATACTTATAAGGGTTTGTTTGTCAAGTTCTCTTTGTTTATCTTGATGCTTTTTAATTGCCAGTCTTAACTTTGCCTTTTCATTTTCATTTGTAGTACTATCCCTTGTTTCAATCAAATTTGCGTAGGTTAAATCAGGTTCTAAATAAATAATTAAACCCAAAAATTTAGAATCCTTTGAGATTAAATTTAATCTATAAAAAGGACTATTTAAAATTTCATCCTTAGCCTTTTTGAAATTTATATTTTCATCCCTTATAGTAGGAATATGCTTTAAAAGTTCTTTTAAATCATTTTCATTTGTGCTTTGCAACAGGGGTGCATTTATGATACTTAAAACCTTTTTAACTTGAAAAATTTCTTCTAAGCTTTTATGCAAGGATTCAAGCTCGTTTAAACTTTGCGTTGAAAATGGATTTTCATCACTTGGCTTAAAGGCTAACATTAAAAAATTATCACTTTTATAATGCTTTGAAAGTTCCCTAAATACCTTTAAATCCTTATCATCTTCTAATAACAAACTCTCAGCACTTGCATCAACGCTTAATTTAAAGGCAAAAAAGCTTAAAAAAAGACAGAGTGCTAAGGTCGCAAAAAAGGTTATTTTTGCGTTATTTATTAGAATTTTAAGGATACGAGCTAACATTTTATTCTATGATAATCGTATTTAATTTATTTAACAAGGCATTAAAATTTTCATTTTCTAAGATATCTCCAAATTGCGAACGATAGGTTTGAACTATGCTAATACCTAAAACATCAAAATCATAAATTAACCAATCATTATTTTCCTTATAAAATTTAAAAACTACATTCTTTTCTTCTCCATCAATCACCATAGCACTAGTTAAAAAATATCTCTTTTCATTTTTTAACTCGCCTTTTTTAACCTTTAAAGTCTGGTCCTTATAAAGACTAAGTTTATCAGTAAAACTTTTTTTAAGACTTTCTTCAAAAGCCTTATTATAGGTTTCTTGCTGGGTAGAGTCTAAATTTTTATAATATTTTGAAAGACTAAGTCTAGCCATTAATTTATAATCAATAATATCATCAAATATTGCAAATATTGTACTTGCAGCCTGTTTTTTGTCCCCTTGAGTTTGTTTTAAAATTTGCAAACTTTTATCTATATTTGTTTGCATAACACTTTCTATATTATTAAGTTCTAGGCCAAAAAGTGCCAAACTAAGACTTAAAAATAATAGTATTTTTTTCATTTTTTCTCCTTTATTTACTAAGTTCTATACGACTTTGTTCGTAAGCATCGCGTAAAAATGGGTATAAATTTGGCGTATTATAATAAATTTCATCAATTTCATCTGTTCTAAATGACAACTCATTACCATAACCATAAACACTAATCCCCCATCTCAACCAAACATCATCTAAATAAGCAGTTGGCGATAGATACCAATCAAAGGGCAAGGCTATTAAATCCCTTAAATTGCTAGGTCCTAAAATAGGCAAAACTATATGAAAACCACTTTTTATCCCCCAACTTGCAAAGGCTGTTCCTATGTCGCCTGGGTGTTTTGGAATTTTCATATCAGTAGCTGAGTCAAAAATTCCACCAAGCCCTAAAATAGTATTTGCTAAAAAACGTTTTATTTCATCACTTGCCTTGTCAAATTTAAATTGCAGGGTTTGACTGATTATTCTTAAAGGCCCTAAAAGATTACTAAAAAAATTTCTAACCCCTGTTCTAATAGGCTTTGGTGCAACATATTCATAGCCTTTTAAAACGGGGCGAAAAGCATAAGTATAAAGGGCTACATTAAAGCTAGTCATCATTTTATTATATCCTGCTAAGGGGTCGTTTATCTCGTATTGTTCAAATTCTTCTTCAAATTCATCAAATTCATTTTCACTTATGCTTGTGTTATTTTCTATAATTGCTTCCTTAGTAGAACAAGCACATAATAATAAAGCAAAACTACATAAAAAAGCTATATAAATTTTTTTCAAAACTACCCTTTTAAAAATTTAAAACTAAACATTATAATAATTTTTGATTAATAAAGCATAGTATAAAAAAGTGTGTAGCTATAAAACTACACACAATGTTAAAATACAAGGAATGTATAACGAAAGGAAAGTAGCCATTTATGTTTAAACAGCAAAGTCATTATATACTAACTTTTTTAAAATAATATTAAATTATATAATTTTAAGCCAAATATCACAAAAAATATGACATTTAAAATAATTTACTTTTATAATCAATAATTTTTATTATTTAATATTATTTTTATTTTTAAGTGATATAATTTTTCAATCAATAATTTTTATTATTTAGGAGAAAAAATGAGAACATTAACAAATGATTTTGGTAATATAGTTGCGGATAATCAAAATTCGTTAAGTGCTGGCAATAAGGGTCCTTTATTGTTGCAAGATTATATTTTGCTTGAAAAACTTGCACATCAAAACAGAGAAAGAATTCCTGAAAGAACAGTTCATGCTAAGGGAAGTGGTGCTTATGGTGAGATAAAAATCACAAAGGATATTTCAGCCTATACTAAGGCTAAAATTTTTCAAAAAGATGAAGTTACACCTTTATTTATACGTTTTTCAACCGTGGCTGGAGAAGCAGGTGCGGCTGATGGAGAAAGAGATGTTAGAGGTTTTGCTATTAAATTTTACACAAAAGAAGGAAACTGGGACCTTGTAGGTAACAATACCCCTACTTTTTTCATAAGAGATGCTTATAAATTCCCTGATTTTATACATTCTCAAAAAAGAGACCCAAGAACTCATTTGCGTTCAAGTAATGCAGCTTGGGATTTTTGGACACTTTGCCCTGAAAGCTTACACCAGGTTACTATTTTAATGAGCGATAGAGGTATCCCTGCAAGTTATCGCCATATGCACGGCTTTGGTTCACATACTTACAGCTTTATAAATGCTAAAAATGAAAGATTTTGGGTGAAATTTCACTTTAAAACTCAACAAGGCATTAAAAATTTAACTAATGAAGAAGCAGCTAAGATAGTAGCAAAGGATAGAGAAAGTCATCAAAGAGATTTAGTAGAAGCTATTGAAAGGGGTGATTTTCCAAAATGGAAGGTACAAATTCAAATTTTAGGCGAAAATGAAACTGATAAACTTGGTTTTAATCCTTTTGATTTAACTAAAACTTGGCCTCACAGCATAGTACCTTTAATAGATATCGGTGAAATGGTGCTTAATAAAAATGTAAAAAATTATTTCAACGAGGTAGAACAAGCAGCATTTAGCCCTAGCAATATAGTAAATGGTATAGGTTTTAGCCCTGATAAAATGCTTCAAGCTAGAATTTTTAGCTATCCAGATGCCCAAAGATACAGAATAGGAACAAATTATCACCTACTCCCTGTAAATCGCCCAAGGGTTGAAATAAATACCTATAATGTAGCAGGTGCTATGAATTTTGATGAATATAAAAATTGTGGTGCTTATTATGAGCCAAATAGTTTTGCTGAAAGTCCAAAAGAAGATAAAAAGTACCTTGAACCTGATTTAAATATAGGCGATAAGGCACAAAGATATGCTCCTTTGGATGATGATTTTTATACACAACCAAGGGCGTTATATAACATCATGGACGAAGCTCAAAAGAAAGCATTATTTAGCAATATAGCTGATTCTATGCAAGGCGTTGATGGAGTGATTATAGATAGGGCTTTAAGGCATTTTGAAAAAATTGACCCAAGCTATGCAAAGGGCGTTAAAGACGCACTTTCAAAATAATTTTTTGCCACTTTTTTAGTGGCAAAATTAAAAAGGAGTAAAGATGATTTTAAGCGTTCAAGAAGAACAAAGGTTTAGTCAGCTTTGTGCAATGGCCTTTGATTACGCAAGAAACGATGATAGTAGAAATTTAAAAATAATGCTAGATGCTGGTTTGAATATAAATTTAAAAACTCATAAAGGCGATACACTTTTAATGTTAGCAGCCTATAATAATGCTTTAAATGTAGCTAAAATGCTTTTACAAATGGGTGCTAATGTGGATGAAAAAAATGATAGAGGACAAACTCCCTTAGCTGGTGTGTGCTTTAAAGGGCATTTAGATATGGTAAAACTGCTTGTTGAATATGGGGCAAATATCGATGAAAACAATGGC
The DNA here is from genome assembly GCF_008633895.1 of Campylobacter sp. LR264d. Taxonomy (NCBI): domain Bacteria; kingdom Pseudomonadati; phylum Campylobacterota; class Epsilonproteobacteria; order Campylobacterales; family Campylobacteraceae; genus Campylobacter; species Campylobacter sp. LR264d. The sequence goes on along the minus strand of NZ_VJNT01000037.1, from coordinate 18,760 downwards.
TTAGGTATGACGCCCTTTTCTTTTGCTATTATGTTTGGGCGAAAAGAAGTAGCTAATTATTTAATCAAACATTCTAAAAAAAGCTTTTTAAAAACTTGTTCCTTAAAATTCTTAAAACTTATAAAAAGTGCAAAATAGCTTTGCACTTTTTACTCCACCGTGACACTCTTTGCAAGATTTCTAGGCATATCTACATCGTTTCCTAGGCGAATTGAAATTTCCATAGCTAGAAGTTGTATTATTATCATCATTTCAAAGAATTCACACATTTGATGACTTTGTTCATTTATCTTTATAAAATCATCGCTTAAATCAAATTCTATAGGAGAAATTGTTAAAAGCGTTGAATCGCGTGCCACTAGTTCCTGGGCATTTGAACGAGTTTTATCATATAAACAATGCTCAGGCATTAAAACTATAGTATAAAGTTTTGAATCTACTAAGGCTATAGGTCCATGTTTCATTTCACCGGCTGGATAGCCTTCTGCATGTAAATACGAAAGTTCTTTAAGCTTTAACGCCCCTTCTAAAGCTAATGGATAAAAAATATCTCTTCCTATGTAAAAAAAGCCATGTCCATCAAGATATCTTTTACTAAGGCGATGAATTTTTTCGTGCAATTCTTGCTTTACTACAACGCAATTTGGCGTATGCAAAAGGGCATTAATTTCATTTTCTACCTTATAATCCTTTTTTTGTGCTATATAAATTGCTAACATCCAAAGGGTTAAAATTTGTGTAGCAAAGGCCTTTGTAGAAGCAACCCCCTTTTCAATACCAGCCCTTGTAAGCAAGGATAAATCAGCTAATCTTACTATACTTGAATTATCCACATTGCAAATTGCAAGGGTAAAAGCATTTGCCTTTTTTGCGATCTTTAAGGCCTCTAAGGTATCAGCTGTTTCTCCACTTTGAGAAATTACTACAAAAAGGCTATTTTGTTTTATTAAAGGCTCTCTATAGCGAAATTCACTTGCTATTTCAACCCTTGCCTTTATCTTAGCTATTCTTTCAAATAAATACATGCTAGTTAAGGCTGCATGATAGCTTGTCCCACAAGCACAAAGCGTAATCTCATCAAATTTGCTTAAATCCTTGTTTAAAAGCTCATCAAATATAACCTTCCCCCCATCAATTCTTCCCATTAAAACCTCGCTTAAAACGCGACTTTGTTCATAAATTTCTTTTTCCATAAAAAAGCGAAAGCCATCTTTTTGAGCGTATAATTTATTAGAATGAAGCTTAGAAAAGCTTATACTTTTTTCTTTGTCATTTTCAAAAAGTACTATTTTTTTATTATCTACATAACCATAACTTAAATCTTCTAAATAACAAACTTCCTCGCAAAGTCCTATCAAAGCTGCATCGCCAGAGGCAAAAAATCTTTCATCTTCTTTTTTACCTATTATCAAAGGGGCAGCATTTTTTGCAAAAAATATTTTTTCCTTATCTTTTTTAGTAATTAACAAAATAGCAAAGGCCCCTTTTAACTCTTTAACGCATTTTGTAAATGCTTTAAATGCGTCCTTTTCTTCCCTTGCATAATATTCAAAGAGTTGTACGACAATCTCAGTATCTGTTTGACTTAAAAAACTAATGCCTTTATTTTCTAGTTTTTCTTTTAATTCTTTATAATTTTCTATAATACCATTATGTATAATACAAGAATACTGCCCAAGGTGAGGGTGGGCATTTATCTCAGTAGGTTTTCCATGCGTAGCCCATCTTGTATGCCCTATTGCAAGTCCAAAGCCATCGCTTGTGAAATTTTTACATTTATTTTCCAAATTTTCAAGCTTTCCAACAGCCTTAAAAAAACTTAAATCATCATCTTTTAAAACGGCCATTCCAGCACTATCATAACCTCTGTATTCAAGTTCTTTAAGCCCATTTAAAATCACTTCTTTTTTTTCATTTTTGCCTATGTAACCTACGATTCCGCACATTTTCACTCACTTATTAAAGAATTTATTAGCTCATTTGCATTATTTAGCAAGGCCTCATTTTTTTGAAAAATAAAGGTATTTCTAGTCCTTTGTCGTATAGTTTGTATCTTTGCCGCACAAAGAATTAAATTAAATTTATTAAAATTACTCATTAAAAACGCCACTAAACCCTGCTGGTCCTTAGCATTTAAATTTAATTTTGCATAAATTTTTGAATAATTTAAGTCAAATTTTAATTCATCTTTTTTAATCAATGGTTTTTTAATTTTTCTTTTATGAAAATTTGCTAAATTTGAATTTAAAAGCTGTGCTAATTTATTTCTTTGTTCTATGCTGATGACATCATCATACTCAAATTTTAGATAAATTTTATCATCATATAACTCAAAGAAATTCATAAAAATAAGATTTAAATTTGATAAGGCAAGTAAGATTACTTCAAAATTAAAACCCTTACTTGCAACAACTTGCAAATTTAAGTTAAGTTCATTACTAAACCAAAATTTTAACTCATTTTCTTTGGCTATTTTTGCTATATTTACTATGTCTTCAAAGCTATTTTTAATGATAAATAAATTTGATTTTATATGTAAAATTTTATCTTGCAAATACTCACCTGCATCAAGAAAGAATTTCGTTCTTTTTAGTGTTAATTCTTTTTTGACTCGCCTTGTAGTTTCATCTAGTAAATTTTCATCCTCAAAACCTTGTTTAGCGTTTTCAAACAATCTTGTTAAGCCCTTAAAAAAAAAGATATGCTTATTTAAAACCCTTGCTTTAAGCTTTGTGAGTGAATTTAAAAGTTCTAAACTTTTTTGATTTTCAAGTCTTGAAAGTAGATTACAAATTATCAAAGGATTAAAAATATCTTCTTTTTCTACCATATTTTTAAGGGCATTATAATTTTTTAAAAGCTTTAAACCAAGTTCTAAATTCTCACTTTTTACATTAAATTTCATTACATAATTTCTAAAAATACTGGCTAGAGAAACTTCATTTTCATAACTAATTGCACTCATTAAAATAACAAGTTTTATAATAAATTTTTCTTCATCTTTTAAAGAGATAAAAATTCCCTCATCGCTTTGTTCAAAGGCTTGTAAATTAAGCAAAGCCTGTATATCAAAGCTATATTCTTCTTCTTCATCTATTAAAAATCTTGCATTCATAAAGGGCTTAAAAAGTTCTTTTAAAAAACCCGTATCAAGTAGTAATTTAACTATATCAAAACTATGTTTTTTATATAAAATTTGTTTAAACATTGACATAGCCTTTTGCATATCTTTTTTATGAAAAACTAAATTTTTAAGATTAAATACAAAATTTATATCAAAGCTTTGTTCTTTATCTTCAAGCAAGACTAAATAATTTAAGGCATCAATAAAACTTTTATAATCACTATTTAAATTATTATTTTGTATTTTAAAGGCCAAAAAAGCAGAATAAAGTGCCACCGTGTGCATACTTTGCAAGGCCTTTTGTACTAAAATTTCACTTGCCTTTAAATTCTTTTTATCCTTTTTATACATTAGCTGGGCTATTTCTTGTATATTATTTAATAAAAAAATATTTTCATCTTTATTTGCTTGTAAATTCATAGCCGATTTTAAAGACAATAAAAAATCACTTGCCAAACGAAGTTCACTTAAATCCTTTTCATCTATGAAATTTAAGGCATAATTTTTTGGCGAATTTTTAAATAAGGTTAATAAATCATCCAAATTTCTTTGAGTATTTAAGCCACCAAAATCCTTTTTTATATCAAATTCTTGCTTTAAAAAAGGCAGGGTATCTAAACTAAGCTTATTTAACAACTCACTTGCAAAATGTTCTTTTTCTTCTTTTAAGGCATTTTCAAAACATTCTTTAATATCCTTAAATAAAGGCTTACAACCGCATATAAAACGTGTTTGAATGATATTTTGTTTAAGTTCATTTTTAGCTATATTTTTTAAGCCATCAAGTTCTATTATGACATAATCAATTTGTAAATGTATATCATTTAAAACCACTATTAAGGCCTTAATGATTGATTTTATATGATAGGCCTCAACATCCTTGTATATGAAAAGCAATGGCAAAACCTCATTTGCACAAAGGTTAAATTTAGCATATTGTTTATTTGCTATTATGCAAAGAGGGATTTTATCATTTGGTGGTAAAAAGCTTTCAAAGCAGTTTATTAACACTATATCAAGGGCTTTTTTTATAAAATTATCCATTTCTTTACAATGATGCAAGGCAAAAGAACCTTGTTTTAAAAAATGCTTAAAATACTGGGCTTTATAAAGTTTAAGCTCCATTTTTAACTTTTCAATACTTTCAATCAAAACATAACCTTTATAAAATTTAAAAATTTATTTTAGCGAATTTATCTTTGAAATTGACTTTTTTATAAACTTTTTTTTATATAAGAAAGCTTATAATAAATCTTCACATTTTAACACGGAAAAATACATGAAAAGCTTACTAAATACCCTTGAAAAAGGCGAGAGAATCAAAGATGAGGATGTAAATAAACTTTGGGACTTAGACCTTTTTGAACTAGCTAAATTTGCCCACGAAAAAAGAAAGGCCTTACACGGAAAAAAAGTTTATTTTAATATAAATCGCCACATAAATCCTACAAATATTTGTGCTGATACTTGTAAATTCTGTGCTTTTTCAGCACATCGTAAAAATCCAAATCCTTATAAAATGGATTATGGAGAGATTATGAGCATAGTTGATGAAACGGTTAAAAGAGGTACAAAAGAAATTCATATAGTTTCAGCACACAACAAAGATAGTTCTTGGCAATGGTATTTAGAAATTTTTAAAATGATTAAAGAAAAGTATCCAAATTTACACATTAAAGCAATGACTGCCGCTGAGATTGATTTTTTAAAACGTCGCTTTGATATGTCTTATGAAGAAGTTATTGACAAAATGCTAGAATATGGTGTTGATTCAATGCCTGGTGGGGGTGCTGAAATTTTTGATGAAGAAATTCGTAAAAAAATTTGTCATGGTAAGGTAAGTAGCGATAACTGGCTTAAAATACACGAACTTTGGCATAATAAAAATAAAAAAAGTAATTCTACTATGCTTTTTGGACACATTGAAGAAAAAAAACACAGAAGCGACCATTTATTAAGACTTAGAAAATTGCAAGATAAAACAAATGGTTTTAATGCCTTTATACCTCTTGTTTGGCAAAGTAATAACAATTTTTTAAAGGCAAATAAAATTATGGATAGCGAAGAAATTCTAAAAACTATAGCAATTTCTAGACTAGTGCTTGATAATATAAAAAATATCAAGGCTTACTGGGCTACTATGGGCTTAAATTTGGCTATGGTAGCACAAGAATTTGGAGCAAATGACCTAGATGGCACTATAGAAAAAGAAAGCATTCAAAGTGCAGGTGGAGCAAAGAGTGCTAATGGGGCTAGTTTAGACCTATTTTTAGAACTTATTAAAACTTCAAATTTAATCCCTGTTGAAAGAGATAGCCTTTATAACGAGTTGAAGGTTTATTAATAAATGGATTTTTTCAAGTTAAAAGAAAATCAAAGCAATGTAAAAACTGAAATTATCGCCGGTATTACCACTTTTTTAACCATGCTTTATATAATCCCTGTTAATGCAAATATTATGAGTAGTGCAGGAATGCCCTTTGATGCATTAATATGTGCTACTGCTTTAATAACTGCCCTTGCTTGTATCTTTAACGCCTTTTACGCAAATACCCCTATTGCTATGAGTGTTGGAATGGGTATGAATGCTTATTTTGCCTTTTCTGTGTGCTTAGCCTTAAATGTACCTTGGCAAAGTGCGTTGGGAGCTGTATTTGTTTCTGGTTTTATCTTTTTACTTTTAGCTTTAACTAAATTTAGACTTTGGATTATTAAAAGTATTCCTACTGATTTAAGATATGCAATTTGTGCTGGGATTGGTACCTTTATAGCCTTTTTAGGACTACAACAAATGGGTATTGTGATAAAAAATGATGCAGTTTTAGTAGGGCTTGGAGATTTTAAAGATAGCGGGGTTTTATTTGGCATTTTTAGCCTTATTTTAATACTTTTTTTTAGAAGTTTAAATTTAAAGGGTGCTTTTATAATAGCTATTTTTAGTGCTTCTATTATAGCTTGGGTCTTTAATATAAATAATGCTAGCTTACCTAGTGAAATTTTTTCCTTGCCAAATTTTAGTAAAAATGGTGGGCTTGGTGAAATTTTTCTAGCCCTTGATATAAAATCAGTTTTAAATTTAGCCTTTTTGCCTATCATTTTAACCTTTTTTATAACCCAGCTTTTTGATAGTATAGGCACTATTACAAGCGTTGGGGCAAGGGGTGGAATTTTTGAAAGTAAAAATGGCGAAAAAAAGCTTTCAAAAACACTTTTAAGCGATGCAACAGCTTCAACTTGTGGAGCATTAATGGGGACCTCAACGGTGACTGCTTTTATAGAAAGTTCAACGGGGGTTGAAAGTGGGGCTAGAACTGGTTTAAGCATATTTGTAGTTGGATTTTGCTTTTTATTAAGCCTTTTTTTCTTGCCTCTTTTTAAGGCTATTCCTGCAAATGCTATTTATCCTGTTTTAGTAGTGGTTGGAATTTTGATGTTTGATGAAGTTAAACACATAAATTTTAAGGATTCAAGTATTAGCGTATCTGCCTTTTTTACTATAATTATGATGCCTTTAACTTACTCAATTACTACAGGTTTTGCCTTTGGTTTTATGGGCTATTTGATAATGAAAATTTTAAAAAGAGAATTTAAAGACTTAAATGCTGGTATTTTAATCATTAGCTTGATTTGTCTAGCAGTTTTTATCTTACAATTTTTTAATTAGGAAAAATATGAAATTTTATAGCTTTAATGAATTTAAAAAGGATGTTAAAACACTTGCAAAGGATATTAAAAAATTTAATCCTCAAGCCTTGGTAGCTGTTGCAAGAGGGGGTATGAGTTTAGCACATTCCTTAGCTGTTATTTTAAATAACCGCTCTTTATTTTGCATAAATTCAATCCACTATGATGATACAAATAAACTAGATAATATAAAAATCTTTAATATCCCTGATTTAAGTGGCTTTGAAAGGGTTTTAGTAATCGATGATATAGTAGATAGTGGAGAAAGTTTAGTAGCAATTAATAATATATTAAAAGAAAAATACCCCTTAATAGAATTTAAAATAGCCACTATTTTTTACAAAAAAGCAGCTATCATTAAGCCTGATTTTAAGGTCAAAAAAACAAAGGAATGGATAGATTTTTTCTGGGATATAAGGGCATAAATTTAAAAAAACGGAAATTTTTTAAAATAGATTAAAGATTTTACAATTATAATTAAGCTTTCACAATTAAAGGATATTTATGCGAAAATCTATAAAAATGGCTAAACAAGAATGGAATTTTGAAAAAACTTGTAATTTATATGAAAAATACTATCAAAAAGATGAAAATTTAATACTTGAATATATAAATTTTTTAGCAAATACAGGCAAAATTATAGAACTTAAAGAACTAGTTTTAAGGCTTAGCAAAGAACACATTCAAGCATTAATTGACAAAAAATATATAGGTTTTGAAGAAGCTAAAAATATATTAAATTTTCTAACAACACTTGAAAAAATTGAAAATGATAAATTGCAAAATAACATAGAATCAAATATATATTATCTTACCCTAACAAAACAATTTAGCCCATTAAATGAGCTTTTAAAGCTTGATTTATGTTATGGGGGGGGGTCTTAAGACCTTGGTTTTAAATTTTGCAATAAATGAACTAATAAAGGCAAAATGCTTAGATGAAATGATTTTTAAAAAAATCATTATTATGTATGCAAATACCAAGCTTGAAACCTTGACAAAGCAATATTTTTTAACAAAGCTTTTATTATATTTTTATAATCAAAAAAACTTAGCATTTTTAGACCATAATTTTTCTCGCTTACTTAATTTATTATTCGTAGAAATAGCCCAAAACAATACAAATGATATAGAACTTCCTTTTATAAAAATCATATATGAAAATTTAAGGCAAAATTATCCTAGTTTAAACGAACTTTATTTACAAAAACAAAAACTTTATGCTAATTTAGAACAAAAACCCTTAAATTCGCCGTTAAAAATAGCTGTATTAATATCAGGGCAAATTAGAGGAAATTATGAAGAGATTTTTAAGGAATTTAATAAGACTTTCATTGATAACTTAAATGCTGATGCATTTGTTTGTACTTGGGATAAGCATTATGAATATCCTGGGCTTTGCCATGCTAGGCATTCTCATATGAGTTGGGTAGGTAGAATATGCACGGGTTTTGTTTATCCAAAGGACATTGAAAAAACTTCTTTTTTAATTAACAATATGCCAAATACTTATAAAAAATTAGATACTACAAGTATGCCATTAAAAACAAATAAAAACATATTTAAAACAATACAAAATATAAAAGATATCTTAATATTAAATGAAGAAGAAATTTTTGAAAAAGAAATTAAAGGATATAAAAACTCAAATATAAAAACACAATTAAATATATACAAAATGCTTTATTGCTGGAAAGAAGGCTTAAATCAAATTTTAAATTATGAAAAAGAAAATAATATAACATACGATTTTATTATAAGATTAAGACCTGATATAGTGGTGACAAAAATTCCAAAAACACAAAGTCTTTTAAGGTTAAAAGAAAATGAACTTTATACATCCTGTTTTAATGGCATGGTAGGTGATAATTTTTTCTTTGGACAAAGAAAGACTATGGTAAAAACATTGAGCTTATATGATGATATTAAAAAAACAAAAAGTTTAGCCTATATCAAAGAAATTCCAAATATTGATTCAATTCATTTTATTTTGTATAGGCATATAGCAATTTGTGATATTTTCCTTAAATATTCGACCCTTCCAACAAATTGGACCATATGTTTAAAAAATATCAAAAAACCAGACATTAGCAAAGAAGTATTGCAAGATTTTTTAAATGCAAATGAAAATCTTAAAAATCGTAAGGATATTTGGGATTTTTTTGAGCTAGCCTTTAACGCAAAAGTTCCTTTTGATAAGTTTTATAACCCAAAGTTTTATAACCCAAATTTACATACTACAAAGGGAGCTGTTTTAAGGGTTAAAAATCAACTCTCCTATAAGCTTGGCAAAGCTATAATAGATAATTCTCATTCTTTAATGGGATTTATAAGGATGCCTTATGTATTAAGCTATATTGCTGATATACATAAAAAATCAAAACTTAAACATTTAACACCCATTGAAAAATATGAAGACTATGAAGAGAGCTTAAAATGTAAAGAACATTTAAGTTATAAATTAGGTCAAGCCTTAATAAAGGCAAATAAAAATAAATTTAAGGGTGGTTATATAAAATTCCTATTTGAAGTAAGAAACATTTTAAAAAAAACATAAAGAAAGACTATGAAAAATTTATTAATTGATTTAGACAATACCCTAACCATAGATGAAAAAGAGGTTTCATACGAAAATAAAAGAGTAAATTTAAAACTTGCAAATAAGCTTGTAGAATATAAAAAAATGGGCTTTAAGATTATCATTTTTACAAGTAGAAATATGAAAAGTTTTAATGGTAATATTAAAAAGATAAGAGAAAGCACCCTGCCATTAATCATTGGATGGCTTGAAAAAAATAATATTATTTATGATGAGATAATAGTTGGAAAGCCTTGGTGTGGCGAAGAGGGCTTTTATGTGGATGATAAGGCTATAAGACCTAGTGAGTTTGAAAATTTAAATTATGATGAAATTTGTAAGCTTTTAGATATAAAAAAGGATAAAAATTGATATTAATTACTTCCGCAAAATATTCTTCTTCTGATTTTAATTTAGAATTTGGACGAACCGTTCCTTCATTTTTACCACTTGGCAATAAAAGGCTTTATGAGTATCAAGCAAGGCTTTTAGCCAAATTTAATATGCCTATTTATCTTTCTTTGCCCTCAAATTTTAAAATTTCTCCTTATGATAAAGAAAAATTAAAAGAATTAAATATAAATTTAATCTTTGCAAATGAAAATTTAAGTCTTGGAGAAAGTATAGTTTATTGTATAAATTTATTTTATAATTTAAATGAAAATTTACTTATCTTGCATGGTGATACCTTTTTTCAAAGCCTTGATTGTCCTGTAAATTCCATTCAAGTAGCCCGGCCAAAGGATAATTATGAATGGACTTTTTTAGATGATGAATTTAACGTTATAGATAAAAATTATGATGAAAATTTAGCAATATGTGGGGCATTTTTTGTTCAATTTCCAAGGGTACTTGTTAAAGAAATAGTAAAAAATGAATATAATTTTATAAAGGGCTTAAAAACTTATTCTAAACAATACCCCTTTAAACTTATGCAAAATGATACCTGGCTTGATTTTGGTTTGATTACTAGTTATTTTCATTCTAAAAAAATCATTAGTTCTAGTAGAAGTTTTAACTCAATACACATTGAAAATAACTACCTAGAAAAAAGTTCAAAATGGCTTGAAAAAATAAGGGCTGAAAGTGCGTGGTTTAAGAATTTACCAAAGGAATTATTAATATACACGCCTCGCTTTTTAGAAGGAGATGATAAGTATTTTTTAGAATATTTATATAATAATACCTTAGCTGAAATTTTTGTATTCGGAAAATTACCGAGCTTTGTTTATAAACAAATTTTTATGTCTTTAAAAACCTTTTTAAACACTCTTCATTCTTATAAAAGTGAAAAAAAGATTAATTTTAACTACAAAGAAAAAACTTTACAAAGATTAAACACCTTTGCCAAAGATAATAATTTTAATCTAAATGAAAGCTTAATTATAAATGGTAAAAAATATGATAGTGTTTTAACTTTGATTGATAAATTAAACAAATTTTTAAACACAAAGCAAGATATAAGCTTGATACATGGAGATTTTTGCTTTTCGAATATAATGTATGATTTTAGAAGCAATTTAATAAAAACCTATGATCCAAGAGGCATGGATTTTGATTTAAATATCACAAGTTATGGAGATAAAAACTACGATTTAGCAAAACTAGCCCATAGCGTTTTAGGGCTTTATGATTTTATAATAGCTGGTTTTTATGAGTGTAGTTTTGATAATTTTAAAATTAATTTTTCTATACAAGTTGATGAAGATTTACAAGATATCCAAGAAAATTTTAAAGAAATATTTAATATAAATGAAGAAATACTAGCCATTATGATACATTTATTTTTATCAATGTTACCTCTTCATAGTGATAGCAAAGAAAGGCAGTTTGCCTTTTTAGCCAATGCCTTTTTATTGTATGAGCGTTTTTTAAAGGATGATAAATGACCATTATTTTTCCTATGGCAGGGCTTAGTAGTCGTTTTTTAAAGTCTGGTTATAAGTTACCAAAATATCAACTTTTAATAAATGATAAAAGCGTTTTTTCACATGTAATTGAAGGCTTTAAGGCTTATTTTGGGATAGCTAGGTTTTTATTTATTTATAGAGATATTAATAAGAGTGAAAAATTTATAAAAAAAGAATGTAAAAAGCTAGGACTTTTAAACTATGATTTAGTAAAACTTAAAAAAACTACCAAAGGACAAGCTCACACCGTAGCCCTTGGCATAAAAAAAGCAAAGATTAAGGGTCAAATTTTAATCTTTAATATAGATACCTTTCGCCCAAATTTTACCCTGCCTGATTTTAATTTATCAAAAATTGATGGCTATTTAGAGGTTTTTTGTGCTAGTGGGGAACATTGGAGTTTTATTTTACCAAGTGATGAAAGCTCAAATAAAGTAGCCAAAACTACAGAAAAGGAAAGAATTTCAAATTATTGTAGTAGTGGGCTTTATTATTTTAAAAAGGCTAGTGATTTTTTAAGTGTTTTTAAGCAAATGTATAAAGATAAAGAAACTACAAAGAATGAATTTTACATAGCCCCTATGTATAATAAACTCATTGAAAAGGGAAAAGATATAAGATATTTTACAATAAATTTAGATGAGATTATATTTTGTGGAACCCCTGATGAGTATGAAAAATTAAAAGATAAATATGAATAAAATATGTTTTTTAATGCCTATACCCACCCCATATTTTAAAAAAGATGGCGAATTTATAGCCTCATTTTTAAAATATAATTTAGATAAACAAGCTGATTTAGCCTTTGTATTTTCAAGCTATGAACAAGCAGATAGTTTTAAGAAATTTGATTATAATGCAAAATATATTAGCATTATATTTGGCTTTGATATAGAACATAAAAGTGCTGTTGCAGTTTCTAAAAAATGGTATGGTTTAAAATTATTAGAATTAAGTTATGAATATGTGATAATGATTGATGCTGAAAGCTTGATTATAAAAAATATAAATTTATTAAAAATGTGTGAAAACTTTTTTAAGGAAAAAATTTTATATGGTAATAAAACTAATATATGGAATCACAAAATAAGCTCACATTGTGTAAAATACTTCATTAAACATAAAAACTACGCAAATATAAACCTTAGGCTTTACATGTGGTTTCATAACCTATTTATTTACAAAACTTCTCATTTAAAACATTTTTTTAAGTTAACAAAAATCGATGAAAATTTAACTAAACTTACTTGGTATGATTTTGAACACTTAATATATGCTTATTATTTGATTTTATATAAAAATTTCAAGCTTGTTGATTTAGGTTTGATAAGTTTTTGGGGTGCCTTTGAAACTGCTCAATTTTTTGTAGTAGATAATTATTATTTAACTTATAAGCCTTATCATGGACATATAGCAACTTATAAATATTTTAATTGTGAAAATATATTTATGTTAATTCAACTTGACAGACTTGCAAAATATGAGGCAAAAAATTTAATGGGGCTGTGCGAAGAATTAAAAGTAGGTTAAGCTATAAACTAGGCTTTGCAATGGTGCATAATAATATTTTTATCCTACCTTTTAAACTCATAAAAATATATTTACAACATAAACAAATAGATAAAAAATATCAAGCAAATATAAAAATAAATCCTAAACTTACCTTGCCAAAATTACAAGATTATAGCGATTATCAAGAAGGTTTAAAGCTTAGAAAACACTTATCCTATTTGCTTGATGATGTCTTTTTAAAAGCTTGCAAACGCAAATGGGGGCTTATCAAATTTATCCTTATCGATGTGCCTAAGATAAGAAAAAAATTTAAGCAAAATAAATTCTAAACATTCTTAAATAAGGCTTCTAAATTTTTCATGGCCTCTTCGTTATTTTTTGTTTGATTGGCTTTAATCTCTACAAGCTCGATTTCATAGCCACTTAACATAGATGCTAGTCTTATATTTATACCATTTTTACCTATGGCCTTGCTTTTTTGTTCCGTGTTTAAGCTAACTATTGCCTTATTATCTTCAATCTTTACCGAAGATACAATGGCAGGGGCTAGTGCCCTTGCTATTAAAATTTCTTTTTCATTTGAAAATTCAATACAATCTATATTTTCATTATGAAGTTCTTTGCTAACTGCATTTATCCTAACGCCTTTAACACCAACAGCAGCACCAACCGGGTCAATACTAGCACTATTTGCTAAAAGGGCTATTTTTGCCCTTTCTCCTGGAATTCTAGCACTTGCTACAATGCTTACCATTTTATCTTTAATCTCAGGCACCTCAGCTTCTAAAAGTGCTTCTAAAAATTTTGGACTAGTACGGCTTAATTCTATCTTAATTCCCTTATCAATATAAACAAATCTAATAACAGCCTTAACCACATCTCCTACCTTAAATTTTTCACCCTTTATGCGATTTTTGCGAGGTAAATAAGCCCTTAATTCATCAATTTCTATATAGGTATTTTCTTCACTATCAACGCGTATAACATCGCCAAAAACCATTTCGCCAATACGACTTTTATATTTATCATAAATAGTTTGTTCTAAAAGCCTTTGAATGTGATATTCTAATTCTTTATGCAAGGTATTTACAGCAGTTCTTCCTAAATTTTCCAAAGAACACTCATAGGTAAGCTCGTCCCCTATCTCAACATCACCAGCTTCTTTTTTAGCCTTACTTAAACCGATAAAACTTTCAGGATTATTTACAATCCTTTCATCATCATCAGCAACAATTGTGATTTTTTGATACAAATTTAAATTCTTTTTATCAACAAAAAAATCATATTCTTGCCCGTAAATGCGTTTTGCAGTGTTTATTAAGGCTATTATTACCTTTTCTTTAACACTTTGTAAGTCTAAATTTTTTTCATTGGCAATAGACTCGATGATATCTGTGGTTTTTTCCATATTTTGATACCTTTTTGGGAAATTTTCAAAAGAAGATTCAAATTATACCTTTAATAAGTTTAATTAAAAGTAAAATTTGCTAAAATCACAAATTTAAAAGAAGTCAAGGATATGATATGGAGTTAAAAATAGCAAGAAATTTAATCAATGAAAAGCCTAAAACTATAAGCTTAGAAAAGATTGAAGAAGCAGTAGAAAAAGAAGGACAAAAGTTTTTTTATTTTGATAGGGACAATACACATAAGCAATTAATTGCCCTTGTCGAACATTTTAGCAAAAAAGGATTGAGCGTATATCATAGAATTGTAAAGTATGGGCTTGATGCAAATGATTATATGTATGAGGTACATATTCTTTGAGTTCTAAAAAGCTATTTATTCAAACCTTAGGTTGTGCTATGAATGTTAGAGATAGCGAACATATCATAGCTGAGTTAACGCAAAAAGAAAATTATAGCTTAACCCAAGATATCAAAGAGGCTGACTTAATACTTATAAACACTTGTTCGGTTAGAGAAAAGCCGGTACATAAACTATTTTCAGAGGTAGGTAGCTTTGAAAAGGTGAAAAAAAAGGACGCAAAAATCGGTGTTTGTGGTTGTACGGCCTCGCATTTGGGTGCTGAAATTTTTAAAAAAGCCCCTTATGTTGACTTTGTACTTGGGGCAAGAAATATTTCTAAGATTACAAAGGCAGTTAAAACGCCTAAATTTTTGGGCGTTGATATAAATTATGATGAAAGCGAATTTGCCTTTGCTGATTTTAGAAATAGTCCTTATAAAAGCTACATAAATATATCCATAGGTTGTGATAAACACTGCACTTATTGCATAGTTCCTCATACTAGAGGAGATGAAATTTCAATCCCTTATGAAATAATCTTAAAAGAGGCACAAAAAGCTACCAAGAATGGTGCTAAAGAAATTTTTTTGTTAGGGCAAAATGTAAATAATTACGGAAAACACTTTGCAAATACTCATAAAAAAATGGATTTTTCGGATTTACTTAATAGTTTAAGTGAAATTGAAGAATTAAAAAGAATAAGATTTACAAGCCCTCACCCCTTACACATGGATGATAAATTTTTACATACCTTCAGTACAAATGATAAAATTTGTAAAAGTATGCACATGCCATTGCAAAGTGGTTCAAACTCTATATTAAAGGCCATGAAAAGAGGCTATACAAGGGAATGGTACTTAGATAGGGCATTAAAACTTCGTTCAATGTGCCCAAAAGTTAGTATTTCAACAGATATTATAGTAGCCTTTCCTGGTGAAAATGATGATGATTTTATGAAAACCCTAGATATTTTAGAAAAGATTCGTTTTGAACAAATTTTTTCTTTTAAGTACTCAAAAAGACCACTAACAAAGGCTGCTTTAATGACTAATCAAATTCCTGAAAACATAGCCTCTCAAAGATTAAGTTTTTTGCAAAATAGACATACTCAAATTTTAGATGAGATAGTAGCTACTAAGAAAAATAAAGAATTTGAAGTGCTTTTTGAAGAGATAAAAGATGAAAATATAATAGGACGAACGGATAATAATTTTTTAGTTCAAGTACATAAAAATACTGAATTTTTAGGACAGATAAAAAGAGTTAAAATAAATCAAGCAGGGCGTATGGTTTTTTATGGTCAAATCATTTAAAGAAACCTTGCTTTCGCTAGTTATAGTATTTTTTCAATGGTTAATTTTTTTAACTTGCATTAAAAGTTATAGGGGTGAAAAAATAGATGAAAAGCCATGTGTTATTTTATTTTGGCATGGGCGACTTGCCCTTATGCCCTTTGCATTTAGGCATTTTAGAATAAAAGATAAAAAGGCTTATGTGATGATTTCTCACCATAAAGATGGACAAAGGATAGCCAATATTATAAAATTTTATGATTTAAATAGCGTTAGGGGTAGCACTTTTAAGGGAGCAAAACAAGCTATCAAAGAATCTTTTAAAATTTTAGATGAAAAAAACGACCTTGTAATAACTCCTGATGGACCAAGGGGTCCTTTTCATAGCATATCAGATGGGGCCGTCTTGATTGCACTTAAAAAAAATGTTAAAATAAGGCTTTTAAATTATGAGTCAAGTAATTTTTGGCAGTTTAAAAGTTGGGATAAAATGATATTACCAAAGCCTTTTAGTAGGATTGTTTATCGTTTAAGTGAGCCCTTGGATATTTCTGGGCTTGAAAAAGAACAAGCAAAGCAGTTGATACAAAAAGAATTTAAAAAAATTTATCAACTTGATAGTTTTAAGGAATAAAATGTTATCTTTTATTAGACAATTTTTACCTCAACTTTTTGTAGCAGTTATTCTTGATGATGAAAAATTTACTATTAAAGCCATACAACTTCGTTCAAATAATATCCTTACTAGTGAAGAAAAAAGCTTTGATAAAGAAGATAAATTCCTAGAACACCTTAAACTTTTAAGCAAGAGATTTCATTTTCATTATACTGGTTTATTGCTAGATAGCAAAGAACAAGGCTTAGCAATGACTCTTGATGAAAAGGAATTTGAAAAACTTGGCGTTGGAAAGATTAGCATTAAAACTATGCCTTTGAATAATGCCTTTATTTATACTGCTACTGAACATATTGATTATTTTGATAGTTTTTTTGAAAAAAGTGGAGAGCTTGACTTTATCTTTTCGCCTTTGGCACTTTTGTATTATTGTGTTAGAAGAAGTGATATTGACCCGGGAAAAACAATATTATATGTATTTAAACATAAAAAAATAATGTCCTTACTCATTTGCAAGGATAGAAAAATTTTAATAGGAAAATACCATTTTATAGAAGATGAGGCCGGTTTAGAAATGGTTGATGAAGATGGTGATTTAGGGACAATACTTGATGATATTGATTTAAGTGGGCTTGATGATGAAAAAATCGAAGATAAAAAAGAAGAAAAAAAAGATATTGATTTAAATTTGGATAATTTTGACGAGACCTTAGATGATAAGTTAGCACAACTTGACCAACTTGATGATGTTTTAAATGAAGATGATACCAATGTAAAAGTGGATTTTGGCGATGAGAAAATAGAAATTGACGAGCTTAATCAATTTAGTAACGATATGGAATTTTGCCGTAATATCATTAAAAATTTAGAAGAATTTTATAAGGATGAAAGATATCAAGGAAGCTTTATAGATGAGCTTTTAATCTTTGCAAGTGAGCCTATTTTGCAAGGTGCACTTGATTTTTTAGAAGGTGAAATTTTTGTAAGTCCAAGTGTAAAAGAGATAAATACCTATGATTTGCTTTTAGAGCTTATGCAAAAGGAACTTAAATGACTTATAGTTTTACAAAAGCTAAAAATAAACCACTTTTAACCTCTTTTGGTAAGATATGGTTTTTCTTATTTAGCCTTAGTATACTTTTTATTTTTGCCATTTATATGCTTTATGTCATTAGAATAGGACTTGCACACAATGGAATTTACAATAAAGAACAAGAAACCATTCACACAAAAGAAGAGATTAAAAAGGCACAAAGCTTATACGAGCTTTTAGTAGAACAAAATTTAATAGCTAATAAATACAACGAACATAATGAGATAATGAAAAATAGCCTTAAAAATCTTTTTGATATGGTTATAAGAACTGATTCTATAAAGCTTGATAGCTTTGATTGGGAGCAAAATACCCTAACTTTAAGTGGAGTAAGCCCTACAAAAGAAATGTTTTCCTTGCTTTTAGAAACGCCTTTAAGAAGTGTGTTTGATGAAACTTACACTAGTTATTATAAGCTAACAAATGGCTGGTATCGCTTTGTTAGCATTAATAAAAAGCAAATACTTGAAGAGGATTAAATGAAAGAATTATTAAACGATAAAAGCCTTGATGATATAAATACACTTAAATTAATCATTTGTGTTTTAAGCTTTATAACCGTGTGCTTTGCCTTGATTTTATTTTTATTACTGCCTACCCTTAAAAATTTCAAAGAATTAAATATATTAGAAAATTCCCACCTTGCCACCTTGCAAGAAGAACAAGCCAATTTGCAATTTAATCAAGAAAGAATCAATGATTTAAAAGAAGCAAATGCCCATAGCTTTTCGCAATTTGAACAAAAATTTAACCCTGTGCATTTTAGAGAATTCTTAGAAAAATATTTTCAAAATGTAGTTATGAAAGAGCTTGAAAATACAAACGAACTTTATTTAACAAATAATATAAGCATTGATGCAAGTATGGATAAACCACAAAATTTATACGATTTTTTAGATAATTTAAAAAATTTTGAAAGTCTAGTTAAGATAAGCCCACCTCTTATTATGAAAGCTCAAAAAACTACAACTAGCATACATTTTAATGCAAAGGTTTACTCAGCCATAAAATAAATTTAAAAAAACTTTTCTAAGCTTTAATAATACATTTTTTTTAACGCAAATTTATTTAAAGGAGAAAAAAATGCAAAAAGTTATTATTTTTGGAGCGGGTAGCTCTGGGATAAATATCTTTAAAAAACTTATGGGGGGAGGTAAGCGATAAAAATGAAGTTTTATTTTTTATCGATAATAACCCTAAAA
>NZ_VJNT01000036.1:0-5464 GCF_008633895.1 Campylobacter sp. LR264d | reverse complement strand
TAGATATGGCAAAAAGTGTAGGTAATGCTTATAAGGTATTTTCACAGCTTATTAATGAATCACAATTAAATTTTAGTATAAATAACATTGTTTTAGGTTTTGAATATGATAAAAAAAGCTTAGAAGTTATAAATATTTATTAACACTTAAACAAAATCAAAAAAACTTAAACATACTTTCACTTATTTTAAAGTCCAATTTTAATTTAAATAAAGGCATAGACATAAAAATTTAAGCACTTGTGTAAAATTTATATTATGCAAAAATTAAATATTAAAATTTTGTTTTAAATTTGTTTAATATTATTTATTTTATGCTAAGATTAGCCTTAAATTAATAAAAGGGCTTTTATAATGAGAGATAATTTGCTTAAAAAGACTTGTAAGGAGTTAAATATCACACAAAGCGAACTTGCTAAACTTCTTGGCTATCATTTTACAAGCTTTTCAAAATGGAGTAATAAAATTCCAAAAAATTCAGAAATTACCCTAAATTTACTTATAGAAAATCATCGTTTAAAAAAGCAAATAGCAGAATTTAAAAACGCTTTAAGGGTGCTTAGAGACTTAGAAAACTCATAATTACATTATCTCAAATCTAGCTAGTAAAAATAAGGCTTTGTTACAGTTTTCTTTGTTAATCTCATCTATATTTTTTGCTTCTGTAAATTTTATAATAACTGATTCGCCAATTTTTGCTACACTTTTTTTAAAGCTTATGTATTGATTTCTTTCGTTTTGTTTCATATCTAGCAAGGAACCTATTTTATTGTTTTTATAGCTATCTTGATTATTTAAAATTTCTTCTGTTTGATTGTAAATTTTATTTAATTTTTCAAGTAATTCATTTTCATTAATCTTTTTTAAGCACCATTTAGCCTTTTCAAAGGCCTCTTTTTTGTCAGTATAATTTTTAATCTCTTTATCTACACTTTCATCACTACAAGCCATTATAAACAAAGCAAAACAAAGACTTATAAGAATTTTTCGCATACTTTCCCTTTAAAGTTTTATAAGTAATTATATTTGCTTTTTTTTAAATTTGCTTAAATTTGTTAGTTTTTTTTTTTTTTAATATTTAGATTCTTTTGATAAAACGGCGACAAAAATATACTTTGAAAGGATAAAAATGAGAAAAAATCTCCTATTAGCTAGTGCTTTAGCATTATTTTTAGTAGGTTGTGGTAGCGATATACCTGGTCAGCCAAGTGGTACGGTTAGAGTTGTTGAAAGTACTTATCAAGGTAGTAGTTCTTTAGGTTCTATCATTCCTTATAATGAAGACTATCAAATTTATGGTATTAAAAGGGAATTTTATCCAAATGGGTCTTTAAAATCAGAACTTAGCTACAAAGCAGGAAGACCTGATGGAATAAGTAGGGAATTTTATGAAAATGGACATGTTCACGAAGAAAGTCGTTATAAAAATGGCTTAGAAACAGGAAAATTTGTAACATTTTACCCAGATGATAGTATTCAAATTGAAGGTGAAAAACTTAATGGAAATTTTGTAGGCTCCTTCAAAGAATACTACGAAATAAACAGCTTGAAAACGAAGCAAATTTTAATAAAAATGGTAAAAAAGAAGGTAAATTGAAAAAATACCTTGACAATGGTCAGTTGGTTATGGATGGGGCTTATAAAAATGACAAGCAAGATAGTTTATGGGTAATGTATTATGATAATGGTAAAAAGCATTCAGAAATTCATTTTAAAGAAGATAAGAAAAATGGCTTATTTAAGTATTATGATATAGAGAAGAAAGGTTGGTTAGCGAGGGTTCTTATTTAAACGATAACCCTGATGGTTTAATTAATGCCTATGTAAATTGGGTTAAACGCAGAGAATTCTAAAGACGTGGCGATAGAAATGTAGGTATTGCTAAGGTTTATGATGAATTTGGGAATTTAAATTTAGAACTAGATTATGATAATGTTACAAATAATTTTGTTAATTATAAAAAATTTAGCCCAGAGGGTAATATTACAAGTCAAGGTAGAGTATCTGTATTAGGTTATCTAAGAGATGATATGAACTCAATCACACCAAAGGATAGACAATTTTTACCAAATCAAAGATCAAATCGTCGTTAAATTTTTAACCTCAAATTTTAATCTTAAATTTAATTGGGGTTAAAAAAAATGGGGTTAAAAAACTTAAAAATTTTTAAAAACTCATTTAAATTTAAGCCAACATTAGCTAAAATCCAAAATTTATTACATTTTAAAGAAAGGAATTAATGTGCCAACCATAAATCAATTGGTTAGAAAAGAGCGTAAAAAGGTGCTAGAAAAGTCTAAATCACCAGCGCTTAAGAATTGTCCGCAAAGAAGAGGGGTTTGTACTAGGGTTTATACAACAACACCTAAAAAACCAAACTCAGCTTTGAGAAAAGTTGCCAAAGTAAGGCTTACAAGTGGTTTTGAAGTAATTAGTTATATCGGGGGCGAAGGCCATAATCTACAAGAACACAGCATTGTTTTAGTGCGTGGGGGTAGAGTTAAGGACTTACCTGGTGTTAAATATCACATAGTTCGTGGGGCATTAGATACTGCAGGTGTTGCAAAAAGAACTGTTTCTCGTTCAAAATATGGTGCAAAAAGACCTAAAGCTGGTGCGTCTAAATAGAGTTTAAGACAGGCAAATCCTAGATTTGATTTTGTTTGAGTAAAATATAAATTTTTAAGCTTAAAGCTTTTAAAATTGATTTAATTTGAAGGAAAAATTATGAGAAGAAGAAAGGCTCCTGTAAGGGAGATTTTACCCGATGCGATTTATGGCAGTAAGGTTATCACAAAATTCATCAATTCTTTAATGTACGATGGCAAAAAAAGCACTGCTACTACTATTATGTATGGTGCTTTAAAGGCCATTGAGAAAAAAAATCAAGAAAAAAAGGGTATTGAAATTTTTAATGAGGCCATTGAAAATATCAAACCTATTTTAGAGGTTAAATCTCGCCGTGTGGGTGGTGCTACTTATCAAGTACCTGTTGAAGTAAGACCTGCTAGACAACAAGCACTGGCTATTCGCTGGATTATTTCTTTTGCTAGAAAAAGAAGTGAAAGAACTATGATAGAAAAGCTTGCTGGTGAGTTATTAGATGCTGCAAATTCAAAGGGTGCTTCTTTTAAAAAGAAAGAAGATACCTATAAGATGGCAGAAGCAAATAAAGCATTTGCACACTATCGTTGGTAAGGAGAGAATATGTCAAGAAGTACTCCCTTAAAAAAGGTTAGAAATATAGGAATCGCCGCTCACATTGATGCAGGTAAAACTACTACTAGTGAAAGAATTTTATTTTTTACAGGAATGAGCCATAAGATAGGCGAGGTACATGATGGTGCTGCTACTATGGACTGGATGGAACAAGAAAAAGAAAGAGGCATCACAATAACCTCCGCTGCTACTACTTGTTTTTGGAATGGTTTTCAAATAAACTTAATTGATACTCCAGGACACGTTGATTTTACTATAGAAGTTGAAAGGTCAATGCGTGTGCTAGATGGGGCAGTAGCTGTTTTTTGTTCAGTAGGTGGGGTTCAACCTCAAAGTGAAACCGTTTGGAGACAAGCAAATAAATATGGTGTTCCTAGGATTATTTTTGTTAATAAAATGGACAGAATAGGGGCAAATTTCTACAATGTAGAAAAGCAAGTTAAAGAAAGATTAAAGGCTAATCCTGTTCCTATTCAAATTCCTATAGGGGCAGAAGATGATTTTAAAGGCGTTGTAGATTTAGTTAAAATGAAAGCTTTGGTTTGGGAAGATGATACTAAGCCAACTGATTATGTAGAACATGAAATTCCTGCTGAACTTAAAGAGAAGGCAGAAGAATATCGTACAAAGATGATTGAAGCCATTAGTGAAACAAGTGATGAGTTAATGGAAAAATATCTAGGTGGAGAAGAGTTAAGCGATGAAGAAATCGTAACGGGGATCAAAGCCGGTTGTTTAAGTCTTTCAATGGTGCCTATGCTTTGTGGTACTGCTTTTAAAAATAAAGGTGTTCAACCCTTGCTTGACGCTGTCGTTTCTTATTTACCTGCACCTGATGAAGTTGCAAATATTAAGGGCGAGTATGAAGATGGCACTGAAACTTCTGTAAATTCAAGCGATGATGGCGAATTTGCCGGACTTGCCTTTAAGATTATGACTGATCCTTTTGTAGGACAACTTACCTTTGTACGTGTTTATCGTGGAAGTTTAGAGAGTGGTTCTTATGCTTATAATTCTACTAAGGATAAAAAAGAAAGAATCGGTCGTTTATTAAAAATGCATTCTAATAAAAGAGAAGAGATAAAGGTTCTTTATGCTGGTGAAATCGGTGCTGTGGTAGGACTTAAAGAAACATTAACAGGGGATACACTTTCAAGCGAAAAAGATAAGGTTATACTTGAAAGAATGGATTTTCCAGACCCTGTTATTAGTGTAGCTGTTGAACCAAAGACTAAGGCTGATCAAGAAAAAATGTCTATAGCCCTTGGAAAACTTGCACAAGAAGACCCTAGCTTTAGAGTGAATACTGATGAAGAAAGTGGGCAGACTATTATCTCTGGTATGGGTGAGCTACACCTTGAAATTATTGTAGATAGAATGCTTAGAGAATTCAAAGTAGAAGCAGAGGTTGGACAACCTCAAGTTGCTTATAGAGAAACTATAAGAAAGGCTGTTGAACAAGAATATAAATACGCTAAACAATCAGGAGGTCGTGGTCAATATGGACATGTATTTTTACGACTTGAACCACTTGAACCAGGTAGTGGCTATGAATTTGTAAATGATATCAAGGGTGGCGTAATTCCTAAGGAATATATCCCTGCTGTTGATAAGGGCATACAAGAAGCCTTACAAAGTGGGGTTTTGGCAGGTTATCCTGTCGAGGATGTAAAAGTAACTGTTTATGATGGAAGTTATCATGAGGTGGATTCTTCTGAAATGGCGTTTAAATTAGCTGCTTCAATGGGCTTTAAAGAAGGTGCTAGAAAGGCTGGGGCTGTTATACTTGAACCTATGATGAAAGTCGAAGTTGAAACCCCGGAAGAATACATGGGCGATGTAATCGGTGATTTAAATAAAAGACGTGGACAAGTAAATTCAATGGATGAAAGAGGTGGTAATAAAATAATAACAGCCTTTTGTCCTTTGGCTGAAATGTTTGGTTATTCTACTGATTTGCGTTCTCAAACTCAGGGTAGGGCTACTTATTCTATGGAATTTGACCATTATGATGAAGTACCAAAGAATGTTTCAGAAGAAATTATCAAAAAACGCAATGGCTAAACGCCTTTAAGCCTTAAATTTATTTAAGGCTTATGTCCTCGTAGCTCAGCAGGATAGAGCGCAAAATTCCTAATTTTGAGGCCACAAGTTCGAATCTTGTCGGGGACACCACTAAGGACTATCTTATGCCTTAGAAACAAAACTAAAACCAAATAAATTTTATTCAACCCTTGGTATAGAAA
>NZ_VJNT01000035.1:0-17532 GCF_008633895.1 Campylobacter sp. LR264d | reverse complement strand
TGCATTTGTATCTTTATAGTCCTCATACCCTAAAAATGCTTGGTATAAAGGCTGGTTTAAAGGTAGAATTTGTAAAATGTATACAAAGATATCCTTTATCAAATACCCTTTACTGGCTTTATAAAAATTTACCAGTAGGACAAAAAATGGGGTAAATTTATAGATAATGATATCTTATAAAATGCATACGAACAAAGCCTAGCATCACTGGTGCAACTGATACTTTATAGCTTTGTTTAGTAAGAAGTAAATTTAAAATACTTTACAATAAGTAAAATAAATTGTGGCTAAGAATATAAAAAATTTTAACTCACGCAAAAAAGGGAGTCAAACTCCCTTTAAAATTTCTTATGCCTTGCATCTTCTATAATCTCATTAGCCATATTATCAACTGTGTCGCTTATTTGTTTTGAACGACTTGCAATTTGAGCGTTTTGCTGGGTTATGTTTTCAAGTTCTATAATGGCTTCATCAATGTGTTTTATACTTTGAGTTTGGGTATTTATGCTATCTGCCATATCGTTTATTGATTGTACCAATACATTTGTATTAACTTCTATTTCGCCAAGGGATTTTTGAGTTCTTTCTGCTAGTTTTCTAACTTCATCGGCCACTACGGCAAAGCCACGTCCGTATTCTCCAGCCCTTGCTGCTTCAATGGCTGCATTTAGTGCAAGTAAATTTGTTTGTTCAGCAATATCCTTTATAATGTTAATAATGCCCTTAATATCATCACTTTGTCTAATCACATCTAAAATCTTGCTATTTATACTTTGCATTGACGCATTTGTATCTTGGGTAGCTTGTGAGGTTTGTTCTAGGGACTGCATTTGTAAATTTGTGCTTTCTTCTAGGGCTGAGACATCTTCTTTTAATAAGTGAGATTTTTCCTTTAAATTTTGTGCTATGTTTGAAGACTCATTAAGCATTCTTGAAATGGCTATGCCTATTTTATTGATATTTACTTCAAGTCCTTTTGGCTTTTCAATCCTAGCTGTAAAGTCATTTTCATCAAAGGATTTTAAAAGCTTACTAATGGAATTTAAGTCATCGCCTACTAATTCTTGCAAGGTTAAGGACATTTCATTTAAAGAATCTCTTAATTGATTCATTTGTGGATTTAGGCTTTTTGTTTTTATCTTTCTTCCAAATTTGCCATCTTTTGTTTCCTTAACTATATTTACAACCTCATTAACCAAATTTGAATCAAGCTTCATACTTTGTTGAATTTGTTCTATATTTTTATTAATGGCACTTGCTATTATGCCTAACTCATCATTGCTTTTAACATTAATAGTGCTTGTATGTTTTATTTTATGATTTAAAAAATCAAAAAAGGAGTTAATGCCCTTTTGTATAATGTGAATTTGACTTAGACTTTTACTTACAAGCACACTAATTAAGATAAGTACTATTATAATAGCACAGGCACTAACTATAATCTGCTTAATAAAGGCCCTATTTATCGCATCAGTGTAAAAACTTTCCTTTGTTATAGAACACACCATGTAAGGTGAATCACTTGCATTTGTACACATTATGGCGTAGTTTATATTGTTATCATCTTTTGCGTAAAATAGGGCTTCTTCACTTTTTTTAAGCAGGTTAGGATTTGCTTTGATAGCATTTGCTATATTTTCACTCAGTTTATTTTTGCTAAGAATTTTTTCACTATTTTCGTGAAATAAAATTTCACCCTCTGGGCTATAAACTGCTGCATAAGATATGCTAGAATGAGATTTTGCTAAGACGTCATTTGAAAAGGTTACCATATTATAAGTACTACTTGCAACACCTATTAAATTTCCCGTTTTATCATAAAATGGGGTTGAATAACCTATAGAAATTTTACCTGTACTATGTGCCTTATAAGGCTTTACTATTATAGTATCTTTTGCGATTTTAGCATCCTTATACCAGGGTCTATTTTGCATATCATAGCCTGTGCTTAAATCTAAAATTCTACCATCATTGTAGTGGTTTTTATTTGTCTTTTCATAGCCAACAAACACTAAGTCAAAGCCATAAGAATCCTTTGTTAATTGCGTTAAAAGTCTTACTTCTTCATTGCTTAAATTTGGATTTTTGCTAAGTTCGTTTGCTAATGATTTTATAGCATTTAAGCGATTTTTGCCATATTCATCAAAGCTATCTACCACATTTTCCATCAATTGATATTGATTTGTCCTTAACATATCATAAGCATTTGATTTAAAATCTAAATAGCTTAAAGTATTTGAGATAATCAAAATACAAATAATCATAATGCCAACTGATAGAGTTATTTTAAAACTAAGTCCTTTATTTTTCATAATTTTTCCTTTATTAAATTGATATAAAAATTATACAAAATTATAAATAGATATCTAATGCGAAGTGACAAAATATTAAAATTTTATTTGTAAAAATGTGTAGAAAAAACACATTTTTTTTTCTAAAAAAGGCTTGTTACTAAGAGAAATAAGGGATTAAAAGGCAGAATTTTCCGCCTTTTTTTAAATGCCCAATGCAAGCTTAAATACTACAAATACAACAGCTCCCATAATAGCAGCAGCAGGTAGGGTTATAATCCAAGCTAGACCTATAGGTTTCATCATGCCCCATTTTGCATTTTTACTATAAAATCCTACGCCTAAAACTGCCCCTATTAAGATATGAGTTGAAGAAACAGGGATACCAAATTGAGTAGCAAGTAAGATAACTATACTAGCTCCTAATTCAGCACTAAAACCAGTTGTTGGCTTAATATCAGCTAGTTTTGAACCAACGGTTGAAATAACTTCTTTTCCTAAGAACCAAAGTCCTATAACTAAGGCTACCCCAAACATTAAGATTATAGCAAAAGGAACGGGAGCGGTTGGGTTTATGGTTTGAGTTCTAAGTACGTCTAGTATAGCAGAAAACGGCCCAAGTGCGTTTGCAATGTCGTTTGCCCCATGTGAAAATGCAAAGCTTGATGCGGTAAAAATTTGAAACCAAGAAAAGATTCTATCGATTGTCTTGCTTAATTCGGTTTTTTTAACGATTTTTACCACAGCTAGTGTTATAACATAGGCTACCAAAGCGATTATAAATACTATCCACACATTTTGTACAATATCAAGTGTATTTACATTACTTAGTGCCTTAAAGAAAAACATTGAAGCAATTACAGCAGCCCCGACGCAAGCGACAATCGGTACATAAATTCTTAAATGTGAAAAGGCATCAATTTCTTTTTCTTTTTTCTTAAATTCTTTTAATTTCTTTTTATAAGAAGTTTTTACATTTTCATCTTCTTCATCATCGTCATTTTCATCAAGTACAATTTGGCTAAGTTCTATGATTTGTTCGCTTTGTACCTTAGCCTTTAAGGTTTTAAAGTATTCTTCTTTAAATTTCTTTCTTTCTTGTTTTATTTGCTTTGTTAAAACGCTTGATTCTTGTGATGGTCTTAGAATTTTCTTGTGTATAAAAGAAAAGATAATATAAGCAGCAATGCCCCCTAAAACAGGTGATATAACCCAAGATATGGCTATTTCTCCTATCTTGCCCCAGTTTACCATAGATAAGGTTTCAGACCCACTAAAGGTATAAAGACCCATGGTTACACTTGCCCCGACTATACCACCTATAATGCTATGAGTGGTTGAAACTGGCAATCCTCTTTTTGTAGCTATGAAAATCCAAGCACCCGAACTTAACAAGGCTGAAAGCATGATAATAACAAAAATCATAGGATTTAAGTCATCAGGTAAAACAACTATGCTACTTCTAATGGTTTTTGTAACCTCAGAACCAGCAAACACAGCCCCACTTAACTCAAAAACAGCTGCAATTACCAAGGCTTGTTTAACGGTAAGGGTTTTTGCCCCAACACTTGTCCCAAACGAATTGGCAACGTCATTTCCACCTATGTTAAATGCCATAAATATACCAAAAATACTCGCTAGGATAAATAAAACTAAGTAGTGATTAGGTATGTAATTATAACCCCAGATAATAAAGGCTACAACGCTTAGAATAAATACTCCGATAGCTAAAAGACTATCTTTTTTCACTTTAAATCCTTTTTTGAAATATAAAATTTTATTATACTACACATTGAATTAAACTTAGGCAAAAATTAAGATAAGTTAATTTTATGAGTAATTTAGTA
Source organism: Campylobacter sp. LR264d (assembly GCF_008633895.1). Taxonomy (NCBI): domain Bacteria; kingdom Pseudomonadati; phylum Campylobacterota; class Epsilonproteobacteria; order Campylobacterales; family Campylobacteraceae; genus Campylobacter; species Campylobacter sp. LR264d. Next base: position 13,394 of record NZ_VJNT01000035.1, on the reverse strand, counting down.
ACATTACTTATTTTTAAAAATAAACATTTTTTAAATAAAAAACTAACATAAAATATTAAAATATTAAAAAAACTTATTTAAAAAGTAACTATAAAATTAATTTTGTATTAAAATTTATCTTTGTTTAAATTTATGCTTTATAATACTTAGTAAGGAGATTATGATAATGATTAAAAAATTGTGTGTTTTATTTATGATAAGTTTTAGCTTTGCTGATATGAATTTTAGTAGAAAGATTACTCATTTTGATTTTAATAAAAGCAAAGATTTTCCAAAACAAGTAAGCACAGAAAGCATAAGTTATCAAGATGGTTTTAATCAACTTTTACAAAATGCCCTTGAAAGTACAAATAGGACTGATAAGGCAAAGGGCAGTATAGATATAGAAAATAGGATTGTTGAGATTACAAATTTATATTCTTTGTATGATGGGGTATATAATTCTTTATTTTTTCAAAGGGATTTAGTTTTAGCACAAGAAGATTATATATATTCAGGGGGTCTAGTAAATCGCTTTGAAATGGATGATTATTTTTTAGGGTTTAATGGCTTTATAGATAAACAAAAAAATCAAAAAAATGATACTAGCGTAGGGGCTGAATTTGCTTATACACACTTTGTTAAGGCTTATGCAAATTATTATATGCCAGATGAAGAAAAGGAAAGTTTGCAATACGGGCTAAGTTGCATAATACCAAATTTTAAAATATTTGTTTTTGATATTAGCAAGGATAGTGAAAAATCAAATTATCAAATTTCTTACACGCCTTTTTATATCTTTGATATAAGTATTTTATACAGAGATTATGATGATGAGCTTACAAAAAGTGATACTATTATTCAATTTGGCTTTAATTTAAAGTTAAATGAGCGAATTTCTCAGCAATTTAAGAAAAAATATAATAGCTTTGAAGAGGTCAATCGCTATAATTTTTTAGAAAGAATTCACTAAATTTTTTATATAATAAGGCATTTTTTTAATAAGGAAAGATATGCGTAAAATACTTAGTTTAATGATTGTAGCACTTTTTATTATAAGTTGTGCAAATAATGATGAAGGTCTTAAAATAGGCATAGCCCCCAATTATAAGCCCTTTGATTATAAACAAGATGGAAAATTAACCGGCTTTGATGTTGATTTAGTAGAAATGATAGCTAAGAAAGAAGGTATAAAAATAACTTGGCAAGAACTTAGCTTTGATGGGCTTATTCCAGCCTTAAAAACAAGTAAAATTAACATGATAGCCTCTGCTATGAGTAAGACAGAAGAAAGGGCAAAAAATGTTGATTTTAGCGATACTTATTATCTAACTAAAAATCTTTACATAAAGCATAAAGATAACACAAAGCTTAAAAATAAAGATGATTTAACTAACCTTAAAATAGGCGTTCAACTTGGCACCTTGCAAGAAGTGGCCGCAAAAAATATTAAAAATGCAGATGTTCAAACAAATGAAGACTTAAATATAGCCATTTTAGCCTTAAAAAATAAAAAAATTGATGCAGTGGTTGCTGATAAAGACGTGGCTAGAGGCTATTTAAAAGAAAATGCTGAATTAGAAGTATTTTTTGAAGAAAATGATGGAAGTAGTGGACTTAGCTTTGCCTTTGAAAAGGATAAACATAAAGAAATAATTTTAAAATTTAATAGAACCTTGCAAGAATTTAAGCAAGATGGCAGTTATGAAAAATTGCTTGAAAAATATGATTTAAAATGAGTAAAAAATACCTTTTAAAACACCAAAATAAGGAAGTTTTAGAATTTGAAGTACAAAATGATATTTTAGATTTTAATACTAAGCAAGATTACAAACATAATTTTGCTAATATTTTTAGGGTACAAAACGCTAAGATAATAAATGAGAAATTTTTACCACTTTATTTTAGTAAAAAAGCAAATACCATTAATCAAGAAATGCAAAAATGGCTTAGTATAAGGCAAATTCCAAGATATAGAATCAATCAAAGGCAAATTTTTTCAACCCTTACTAAAAAAGCAAGGCTTAATATAGATGAGTATTTAAATAAAACCCTTGCTTTGTCTATAAATGATAGTTATTTTATAAGCCCTTTGTATAAAAATTACGATTGGGAAAAAGTAAATTTATACAAAAATGATATTGATAAAAGTCTAATGAAAGTCGCCTTTTTGGGCAAAGAAAAATACATTGACAAAGGACTTATTTTATCGCCTGAATTTACAACGGGCGGTTCTCTTAATAAGGCTTGGAATAAAAAAAATGATAAATTTTATCTTTATAAGGGCAATGGGCGAAAGATTATAGATAATAGGCTTGATAAAAATAAAATCATAGTTTATGGCACAAAAGAGGCCTTTGGTGAATTTTATATGGCACAAATTGCTAAGATTATGAATTTTCCTTGCGTTGAATACGATTTAAAAACATTTTATAATAACCTAGTTTGTGTTTGTGAAAGCTTTACTAATGAAAATGAGGGCTTTGTGGCAATGAGTAATTTTATCATAGACAAAAGGCTTAAAATGTATTTTGATAAAAATACCTGGCAAGATATAATGATATTTGATGGCTTAATAGCTAATCTTGCAAGAAACTATACAAATTTTGGCTTTATAATCAATAATAATACAAATGAACTTTTAAGACCAGCACCTCTTTTTGATAATGGTTTTTCTTTATTTAACTTACTTAAAGAAAATCAGTTAAGGGATATTGAAAATGCAGTTTTCAAATGGAAAAGCTTTTTTGGAGTGCCTATTTTAAAGCAATTTTTTACCTTTTTGCAAAAAAGGCATATTGAAGGCTTGGAAAGGTTAAGTACCTTTCATTTTATAAGGCATAGTGAATTTAATCTTAATGAAGAATGGCTTGAAAGTATTGAAAATTATTTGCAAAATATAGCTAAAAAGGGTTTAAAACGGCTTGTTTTAAGTAAAAATCATTTAAATATAACGCTTTAATATATAATTTAAGAATTTGAAAAAAGTTAAATATTTTTTAAATTTTTGCCCTTTTTATTTGTTTTTTATGTTAAAATACCTAATCAACGATTTTAAAAAGAAGGAGAAAAAATGACATTAGATGTCAAATATCCTATTGTGGGATTTGAAAAAACTAGCAAGGTTGAACTCAGCAAAATCGATGATTTATTCGTTCAAATTAAAAGCCTTGACGGAGATGATTTTACAATCGTTCTTATCAATCCTTATGCGATTAGACCAGAGTATGAATTTGATATTCCTGCAAATTACCAAGCCTTACTTGGAATAACTAATGATTCAAAGCACGTAGAAATTTATAACACAGTTGGACTTGCTAAAACAGTTGGTGAATCAACAGTGAATTTCTTAGCACCCTTTGTTATAAATAAAGATAATAATACAATCGTGCAAGTTATTTTGGATATTGGGTACTATCCTAATTATTTTCAAGCTGATAAGATTTCAAAGTATATAAAGCAATAATGCCAAGTATTTATATACTTGCAAATGGAGTTATGGCACAGGCCTTAGCCCATGGTTTGAAAGATAATTATGAAGTCATTTTTGTGGGTCGCAACCTTTCAAAATTATCTTCTTTAAAAGAGCAAGGCTTTAAAACCTTGCTTTATGAAAATTTTAACCTAGATGATAAAAATGTCATTCTTGCCTTTAAGCCTTATGCCTTTGATGAAGTTTCTACATTACTTCGAGGCGAGGCAAAAATTCTTATCTCAGTTTTGGCAAATACAAATTTAAATAAACTTTCTTCTATAAAAGCACAAAATATAGTTAGAATTATGCCAAATATTGCTGCAAAATATAAGGTATCAGCTACCCCTTTTGTTTTGAAAAATGAAAAATTTAAGGATGAAATTTTAGCCATTTTGCAAAGTTTTGGTTATGCTTATGAGTTAGATAATGAAGAACAAATGCCAGTAGCAACTGCTATTTGTGGCTGTGGTCCTGCTTTTTTAGCAATGGTTGCTGAAAGCATAGCAGGAGGTGGCGTTTTAGAAGGGCTTAATAAAAATTTAAGCTATGATTTAACAAAGGCACTTTTTAAAAGCACGAGTGAGCTTTTAAAGCACGAACACCCTGCCATTATTAAAGAAAATGTTTGCTCACCAGCAGGAGTTAGCATAAAGGGCGTTAGGGCACTTGAAAAAAATGGCATAAGAACGGCATTTTTTGAAGCAATTAGTGCTAGTTCAAATAAATGAAAGCCTTTTCATTAATAGAACTTGTAGCTGTCATAATCATCTTGGGCATAGTTTTTTCAGGCTTTTTTAAATTTCACGAACAAAGCTATATTTTTAGTTCTTATATAAATTATTTACAAAAATTATATGATTTAGAAAAAGAACTTTATCAAAATCCACAAACTAGTCTTATAAGTCTTCAAATAAGTTCTTTTGGCGAAGTAAAATTAAACCAAAATAAAGCAAGTAATTCAAATTTTAGCTTAAATTCATTAGTAGCAAATGAAAATAATTTAAGCGTGTATTTTAAATGAAACAAGCTTTTAGTTTGGTTGAAAACATACTTGTAATAGTACTTTTAGGCATAATCTTTGCCGTTATTTTTAAGCCCTTGCAAGAAAGTTATCGCTTAAATTTCACGCATTTAAAAGAAGATAGCTTGACAATTGACATAAATTTAGCCCTTTTATTTATGGATAAAATACTTTCAAACTGCATTGATATAAACATTGAAAATAATGGTTTTAATTGCTTATTAAAAGATAGTGAAAATTTATTAAATTTAGAAAATAAAAAACTTTCTTTGTTAAATTCATCCTTGCTTTTAAAAATAAATTCTCATTTTTATATACCAAATGCTAAATTAAGTCAAATTTTAGAAAATAGAAAAAAACTTTTTAATGATAGCAATCAAAGAATTTTTGCCCTTAATGACGATAAATTAATCACCTTACAAGTTATTAATGATAATAATGTTAGCGTAAGTAGTGATTTTAATGGCTTTTTTACGCCCATATTTGCTAAGGTTAATTTTAGTTTAGAAAATGATGATTTAATTTATAATATCTATCCAAATATTACAGATGAAAGTCTTAAACAAAGTGCTATTTTAGCAAAAAATATAAGCGAATTTAAGCTTAGTTATAACACAAATTTTTATAGCTTAAAGCTTTGTGTTAAGGATTTTTGCTTAGAAAAGTTGGCATTATGAAAAATGCCTATGCCTTATTTAGTGCTGTTTTTATTATATCTTTTATAGCATTAATCATTAGCCTAAGCCTTAATATAACAAGCTATACACCAAGGATAGTAAGCGATACTCATAAATATTTACAAGGCAAAATTTTAGCCTCAAATGGAAAAAATTTAGCAAAATACTTTTTATATATAGCAAAAAATTATAATAAAGAATGCCTAAATTCCATAAGTTTTAATTATCCAAGTATAAATGATACTATAAGGATTGATTATTTTTATGCCTTTGGTGAGTGTGAAAATTTTGTTTTTAAAAATATAAATAGTGACGTAAATTTATCAAAAGAAGGGGTAATAACAGCAAATATAAGCGTTTCTATAAATGCAAATAAAGGTGTTAATGAAGAAATTTTTATAAATAAAAAATATAGTTTTGTAGCTAAAGAAGCCTTTTTTAATTAGTTTCTAAATTTAAAAAATTTAGAAACTAAATATATTATAAGCCTTCAAATGGATTACTTATAACATTTTTTCTATCAACTATGTAAGGGATTAGTGCCACATGTCTAGCCCTTTTAATAGCAACTTCTACCATTTCTTGATATTTCTTGCTAGTCCCTGTTAAGCGACGAGGCATAATCTTAAAACGTTCAGACAAAGCATGTTTTAACATAGCTGTATCTTTGTAATCTATGAACTCAACCTTAGCCTCGGTGTATTTGCAATATTTGCGTGAATATTTTCTTTTTTCTGCCATAATGTATCCTTTTAAAATGGTAACTCTTTATCTTCGTCATCATAAGCGTCAACGTCGATTTCTTTGAGTTTTTCTTGGTTTTGGTTTTGTAAATTTTGCTGTGGAGATGGACCTTTTGGAAAATTTGCATTGTAATTGTTTTGTCTAAAATTTCTATCTTCGCCATATGGGTCATAACTATTGCCCTGAGACATGTAGTTATTGTTATAGCCACTAGAATTTGGACTATAATTATTTCCCCCTCCTTGACCTCCCCCTAGCATTTCCATAGTTTCAACATAAACGCTATGTTTTGAGCGATTTTGACCATTTTGATCAACCCATTGTTCAAAACGCAAACGTCCATCAATCAAAATTTTACTGCCCTTACGCAAATATTGATTTGCTATTTCTGCTGTACGACCAAAAAAGCTAATATCAATAAAGCAAGTTTCATCTCTTTTTTCACCTGTATTAGCTGTATATTTTCTAGTTACAGCAATAGCCGATGAACCAATCGCCGTACCACTTGCAATGTATCGTACTTCAATGTCTCTTGTTAAATTCCCAACCAAAACAACTTTGTTAAACATATCTTTTCCTATTGAATTTCAGGTGCATCTATAGGTTTGATTTCTTTTTTAGATTGTTTAATACCATGACTTAGCTTTTCCCAAGCAGCAATTTCTTTTTTGTTTTCATACTTAACAATCAAAAATCTAATCACTTCTTCTGTAATTCTAAGCACCCTTTCAAGTTCGGCGATTAAGGTAGTAGGTGCCTTAAAATAAATTACAAAATATGTTCCTCTTTCGTATTTTTTAATCTTATAAGCAAGCTTTCTAGTGCCCATAGGAACAACGCTTTCAATGGTACCACCATTTGAGTTAAGAATTTCTTTAACAAATTCCACCTTAGCATTAAGTTCTTCTTCTGTCAAAGTAGGCTTTAAAATAAATAAAACCTCGTAGTGTTTCATATTTTCTCCTTGTGGATATTAAGCCCATTTTTTTAAAAAAACAGGCAAGGATTTTGCATAAAGCAAGAGTTGAATTTTAGCTAAAAAAACTTAATTTGTTATAAATAAAATTTAGTGCATAAACCTTAAAATATCATTAAAGGTTGCAAAAATCATTAAGCTTAAAAGCAAAGCCATTCCACCATAACTTAAGTATTCAAAGACCTTTAAAGGCACTTTTTTTCCAAAAAACATTTCATATAAATTAAACAAAATATGACCCCCGTCAAGCATAGGAATAGGCAATAAATTTAAGATTCCAAGATTTATAGAAATTAATGCAGTAATAAGTAAAAGCACCGATAAACTAATACCAGCAGCCTTTGAAGTAACATCAACCATGGTTATAATGCCACCTAAATTTTTTGCTTCTATCTCACCGTTTATTAATTTTGCAATGCCTTTTATTATAAGTAAGGACGCGTTTATGCTTTCTTCATAAGCATATTTTAAGCCATCAAGCCCCTTATAATAAATAGTAGTTAAATTTTGTGCTGGATAAATGCCAAGTAAGGGTTTTTGTATCATTTGCATAAATTCATTGTAAGAGGTACCTAGTGTAGGCGTAACTGATAAATTCAAGTTTTCATTTTCTCTTTTTATCAGTATATTTAAATTTCCACCACTTAGCAAGGGCGAAATTTCATCAAAACTTTTAATACTAACCCCATTAATAGCTAAAATAATATCCCCTTCTTTAAAACCAGCCATTTTTGCAGCAGAATTTTCACTAAATCCACCGATTTGAGCTACCCTTTTTTCAACCCCTAAATTTGCAATCATCAAATAAAGCAAAAAGGCTAAAAATATATTAAAAAAAGGACCTGCAAAGAGTATATAAATTTTCTTCAAAGGACTTAATAGGCTATAACTTCCTTCTTCAAAGACCTCTTTGCTAGGACTTAGATCATCTTGTCCTTTAAGCTTTACATACCCTCCAAAGGGCAAGGCACTAAGCCTATATTTTGTATTATTAATCTCTTTTTCTAAAAGGGCTTTTCCAAAGCCTATACTAAAAACTTCAACCTTAACCTTTAAGGATTTCGCAGCTAAAAAATGCCCTAATTCATGAAAAAATATCAAAAAAGAAATCACTAAAAGCGTGATTAAAAATTCAAAAGAATAATAATGCACCCCCAAAGCAATAACTAAAATAAGAAAAATTAAAGATTTCATCGTATACCTAACTTAATAAATTTCACATATTTATAAATGTATTCTAAACCAGAATAAAGGGTTAAGAAAAAGGCTACATAAAGGATAATATCGCCAAATTGCCATTGCATAGTTAAAAAAATGATAGCTGTCATTTGAAAGCCAGTTTTAAGCTTACCAGCAAAGGATGCACTTACATTTAAATTTTCACTTGCCATAACCACCCTAAAACCTGTGATAAAAAATTCCCTTACAAGTATCAAATAAATAATCCACTCATTTGCCCTGCCCAAAATCAAAAGCCCCAAAAATACTGCTAAGATAAGCATTTTATCAGCTAATGGATCTAAAATAGCCCCAAGTTTAGTTGCTTGTTTCCAAGTCCTTGCCACAAAGCCATCAAAAAAATCACTCAACGCAGCTATGCCAAAAACAAGGGTTACAAAATAATCAATCCAGCTTTGATGAATATTCTCAAAATAATGCGTCATTAAAAAAAATAATAATGGAGCTAAAATCATCCTAAGCAAAGCAAGAGTATTTGGCAAATTCATCTTTTTTTTCAAACCCTTAAAATCTAAAAATATAATATTTTATCTTAAAAATATTAATATAGCAATTTTAATCGTTTTAGCTAAGTTTTTAAATTTTTTAATCATTTTTCATCTCTTTCAAAAAAAGTTTGAAAAATATATTTTTTAAACTTTTTTGGGGTAAAAATGTTTTATATAATTAATATTTTTTGAGATTTAAATGATAAATTTTCATAAATATTAATGCTTTAAATTCATAAATTTCAAGTATTAAACAATTTTTTAATTTTTCTTATATCTTTTCTTTAATTCCTTTATATCTTTAAAAATAAATTTTAATAAACCTAAACGCCATTTATTTTTATAAGCTTTAATCCAAGCAGAACCAAGTTTATAAGTAAAATATTTTTGTATTTTTAAAGCTTCTTGATAATCACTATAATATTTAAGTGGTATAGAAGCGTCTAAATAATCTAAATTTTTATGGTTGATAGCAGTTGCAAATAATAAATAAGGTATTTTTAAGCAAGATATAAAAGAATGAGAATTTTCTATAAGAATTTTGCCAAATTTATAAGAAAGATGATTTTTTACTATTACAACAGACATGCCATAAATACAAAAAAATGTCTTGCATAAGTCACTATTAATGGGTTTTTGTATTGTAGTTTTTAAGGCATTTACAAACCTAGTTTCACAATATTTTAAAAAAATATCATAATTAAGCATAAAATAATATTTTTTAAAAATATCTAATTTTATTTGTTTTAAATAAAAACTAGCTTTCTCAAAATCATACACTTTCAAACAAGAATCAATCACTAAACATAACAAAACAGGGTGTTTATCAAAGTCAAGTCCTCTAAGTAAAAGTTCTTGTATAGCTTTTTCATCTTTATTTAATTTTCTTGCAAAAATATATAATACTATAGTGGAATACACATTTTGCAAATAATGGATTTTAATAGTGGCAAAGTTTTTATTTATAATATCAAAAATTTTTTCTTGTTTAAAAATAGTATTATAATGAGTAGGATATTTAGTGCTTCCTATGGCACTAGCTAATCTTGAAAAGCCACTTCCACCACTATAAATTTCTTTTGCATTAGACATAAATATTAGCTCAGAAAAGGTTTGTTTAAATTTATCAAGTTTAGCATCTATAAAAGTTCTTATAAGATAAATTTCTTTGTTATATTTTTCTTTTATATAAGTTTTTAAATTTAATGCTTGTTCTTCATCTTCATAGGCTAAAACAACCTTTTTATCAAAATTTAAAATTATAAGTTCTAGGGCTATTTCAGTTGGCATTGCTTTTAATAAGATAAAATTTTCATATGCCAACCACATTCTTTTGCCATAAACAATATCCCCACTTCTTATGTGAATTACCACAAAATCTCCAAGTTTTTTTGCTTTTTCATTCATATCTTGCATTAAGCTTTTTAATTCTTTTTTAAAAGGCAATTCATAAAATAAATTTTTATATTCTGTTAAATAATTATCTGGTAAATTTGCAACATTTAAAAAACCATGTCCCATAAAATAACCAAAGGTTTGAGTAAAATTTTCTTTTTTTTCATACTCTTTTAATGTTAGCCTAGGCAAGGATAGATTACTCCAACTCCATTTAAATTCTTTTTCATCATAACAATGATTAAATAAAAACTCTTTTTCAAAAAGATCTTTTTTTTTAACAATATCTATAAAATCATCAACTTTTAACTCACTCCATAAAAAACCAAATTTTAAATTCGTATGCCTTGCTAAATAAATAGCATTTAAAATAGCTATGATTCTATCGCCTAAACCAGAATTATGAATAGGCATAATGATTAAATTTATCTTTCTTTTAAAAATTTTTATATCTAATTCATGGCTTAAATTTTCAAATTTTATAAATCTTAGTTCTTTTGTAGCATAAAGTTGTACTTCTGTATATTCTTCATAAAATTTAAACAAAGTTTTATCACAAACTACAAATTTTTCATCATCTTTTGCAATGCTAACTACGACATTTTTATCATTAAATCTTATTATATCAATGTCTATATCTTTACCTAAATCATATATTATGCAAGTATCTTTTTTTATAATATCATTATTTAAAATATCACAATCTATTTCTTTAAAAATCAACTTTCTACCCTATCTAGTTCTAAAATCGCATCTATAATTCTTTTACAAGCCTTGCCATCTTTATAGGCAAAAACTTGCATATTTTCTAAGTATTTTTTGTCCGGCTTAAAATCATTTTTAGATAAAAGTTCAAGTTCTTTTAATAGGCTTTGCAAATCATACACCACAGGTCCAAAGCCATTTTTTTCATAGTTAAAATAACCTTGCTGGTATGTATGATTATTAAAATTTTCTTTTTTGTCAAATTGATAATAAATTACTGGTTTGTTTAAATAAGCCATTTCAAAGGATATGGAAGAATAATCAGTAATCATAAGCTTAGCCCTTTTCAATAAGGCTTGATAGGATTCATTTGATACTTTTATATGAATTGGAAATTTTTTAAAAAAATTAAGCATGATTGGGTGTGGGCGAAAGATGATTTCATAGCCGTGTTTTTGGGCTAATTCTTTTAAAAAATCACTTTGTAAAAGATTATTTATCATTATAAAAAACTCACTTTTATAAAAATTATTATTTTTATAAAAATTAATATCCGAAAAATCACCTAAATACCTTCTCCAACTAGGCGTTATAAGTATGGTATTTGTACTTTCATTTTTTAAACTATCATGCCTTGCTAAGCCACTTAGTAAAACTTCTTTTTTACCAAATTTATACTTAGAAAAATCGCTTGCAATAGCCTTGTACTCATTTTTTGAAGAAGTTATAAATAAGGATATATTTTTTGAATTAAGCCATTCATGTAAATCATTTAAAATGACCCCATGTTGTAAAAAAATAAATTCTTTATTATTAAAATCCTTTAATATCACATAATCTGCTTGTGAGCTTAAAAACTTACCAGCTTTCAAAATAGTCTTATAATAAGCCTTGCTTTGATAATCTATTAGCTTAAAATCATCTTTTTTAAGCCTACTCCAATCTTTACTTTTCTTAGAAAGTACAAAATAAATTTCTTGTTTAGGGTAGTGTTTTTGCACATATTTATATAGGTGTTCAGCGTTATCATCAGCTTGATTATGTCTATCCATAAAAATCCAAGCCTTACCCTGAGTAGCTAAGAAGCTTAATTTTTTAGTAATTAAACTTATATCAAATCTTAGATAATCTTTATTGCTAAAATTAATAAAGGCTTTTTTATTATTTATAATGGCTGTTAAAATTTGTGCTTTTAGATTTAGCTTTATCCAAAGTCTTATTTCATATATAAAAACTCGTCCTAAAAAGTCATTTAAAACTATTTTTTTATATCTTATATCTTGCCTTACTTCATCGCACAATATATCAATATTTTCATTAATATCGTTTGTATAATAAGAAAACAAAACCATATTTTTAGCTTTATCAAATTCTTTTATAAACATAGTTTGAATATGTGGTTTTTCATTTTTAAAGCAGTTTAAGATACCTATTTTATGCCAAAAAGCTAGATTAGAAAGCCTATAATTTAAAATGCTATCTTTATCAATCAACTTAAAACACTCATCAAGCAGGCTTAAATATTCTTTTTTTTCGCTATCATTTAATAAAGAAAGATTGTTTTCGTTATTAATTATAGGCTTTATTTGATAAGATATATGATAAAGACAAACAAGCTGGGTATTAAAGGGTATAAAATTTAATTTTTCTTTATACTCTTTTAAAAGCTTAAAGCATCCTTCTTTAATAGTAGTTAAAAAATAATCTTTGCTAAGAGAATTATCAAGCAAAGAACTCTTATCACTTCTTTTTCTATAATAATACCTTGCATCTTTTAAAAAGGCGATTTTACACCCATAATTATTTAGTAAAAATATATTTATAAAAAAAGCATCTTCAAAATTTGGTTTTATTTTTTCATTAAATTTTAAATTATTTATTAAACCTAGCCTTATTTCTGTTGCATGTGTGCATAATTGTATAAAATCATTTGTAGTATTAGTATTTATAATAATATCTTCTTTAAATTTATATCTTAATGGATGAGTATCATCAAGCATCGTATATTGTTCTTTGTAAAAAATCAAATTTGTAGCAATTAAGGCTAAATTGTCATGCTCATTTAAAAATTTATCCACTTCATAAAAATACTCAAAATCTATAAAATCATCACTATCCTTAAAACTAATATAAGTTTTTTCTTTATTTAATTTTAAATCTTTAATAAATTCTAAGCCCGTATTTCTAGCACTTGCAGGACCATTATTTTTTTTATGTATATAAAAGATATTCTTACTAAATTTATTTTGATATTTTTTAATTATATTAGCACTATTATCAATACTTCCATCATCAATCATAATAAGCAAAATATTATTTTTAAAATCAAGCCTTTGATTAATAAAGCTTTTAAAATAATCGTTTAAATATTTAGCACTATTATAACAAGCAGTAATTACTATAAATTTATATTCGCTTTTTTTCTTTTTTGCCTTCACAGAATTTATAATTCCTTTTATCAAAAAGTTCTTTTTTAAGATAGCATCCACAAAAAAAGCTTTAGGATTTTGTCTAAGTTTAAGTAATTTTTTTCTTAAATGTATCATGGTTTAATCCTTAAAACTTAAAATAACTTTAAAAGTTTGAAAACTACTATTTTCAAAACAAAAAAGCTTAAAAAATCACGCAAAAATTTTTGATTTTTTAGTCTTTAAAAAATGAATTGTACTTTATTTTCTCTATAATCAAACTTAAA
>NZ_VJNT01000034.1:0-309 GCF_008633895.1 Campylobacter sp. LR264d | reverse complement strand
TGAGTAATACCAGCAGTTTGTTCTTTGATACTTTCTGCCATATCGTTAATGGATTGAACAAGTAAATTTGCACTAGCTTCAATCTCACTTAAAGACTTTTGAGTTCTTTCAGCTAGTTTTCTAACCTCATCAGCTACTACTGCAAAGCCCCTACCATGCTCTCCAGCCCTTGCTGCTTCAATGGCTGCATTTAAGGCTAAGAGATTGATTTGGTCAGCTATATCTCCTATTATGCCAGTTACATTTTTAATGTCTTCGCTTTGAGTTATAACATCTCCTGTTTTCATAGAAACATTTTGCATAGAAGAA
>NZ_VJNT01000033.1:0-5677 GCF_008633895.1 Campylobacter sp. LR264d | reverse complement strand
TAAGCCCCTTTTTAAATTTTCAATAAAGGCTTTTGTTAAAATAGTAAATTTTAAAAAATATAAAGTTTTTTTAAAGAGCTTTTAGTCTTAAAGGTTAAGGCTATAAGCTTTTTTAAATATTTAAACAAATTTAAATTATAATAAAGCTAAGATAGCTAAATCTCGTTAAAATAAAAAAATTTTAAAAACTACTTTTATTTTGAGCAATTGATTTTTTTTTTTTTTGTATGATTAGTTTTTTAAAAAAATTATAATATAGGAAAAACTATGCAAAAGAGAAAAATTCCACATTTAATTATTTTTATCTTAGTGGTCTTAGCATTTTTTATTATACCAGTGCCTATTAGTTTAGAATATAATGCATGGATATTTTTAGGGTTATTTATAGCAGTGATTTTAGCTGTAATCTTGCAAGTAATGCCACTTGGGGCCATTTGTTTAATAGCTATTGCAATAGTAGCACTTAGTGGTATTAGCACAAAGGATAGTGATATTAGATTAAATCACATACGAAGCCTTGAAAATATTGTTTTAAAGGACAATACAAAAGAAAACATAAATCTTAGTTTAGAAACAGCTATTATAAAGGCTTTAAATAATGCTATTAATGATAAAAATAAGATTAATTTTAATCAAGATACAAAAGAGTTAATCAATGAACTTAGCACAATTTATACAAAAGAAAGGTCTAAAGTAATGAACGATAGATTAATTTCTTCAACTAAGATTGAGTTTTTTAATGAATTAGCCTTGCAAAATCATAGTCAAGAGGAAATTGATAAAATAGTATATGAAAATATCAGTAAATTAAAATCTTCAACGGGCATTAAAGATGCACTTAGCGGTTTTTCAAATTCTTTAATATGGCTTATAGTAGTTTCTGTAATGGTAGCCCGTGGTGTGATTAAAACAGGGCTTGGGGCTAGAATTGCTTATTATTTTATTGGTATTTTTGGCAAAAAAACTATAGGCATAGTTTACGCTAGTGCTATAACAGAAACTATACTAGCCCCAGTTACTCCATCTAATACAGCAAGGGCTGGTGCTATTATAATCCTATTATACAAGCTATTTCACAAGCCTTTAAATCAAGCCCTGAAGAATTAACGCAAAAAAAGATTGGCACCTATCTTTCTTTAGTAAATTTTCAAGCAAATCCTATATCTTCTGCTATGTTTATAACTGCTACTGCACCAAATCCTTTAGTAGTTGATTTAGTTGCACAAGCTACAAATATGAATATACATATTACATGGGGACAATGGGCATTAGGTATGTTAGTACCCGGTCTTGTAGCTATGGCCTTAATGCCACTGGTTATATATTTTTTATCACCACCTCAAATTAAATCCACGCCAAATGCACAAGTTTTTGCAAGAGAAAAATTACAAGAACTTGGTAAAATGAAAAAAGATGAAAAGATAATGCTTGGTGTATTTTTACTCTTACTTTTATTATGGGCAGGGACTTTAAATTTATTGTTTTCAATAACCCTTAACGCGACAACAGTAGCATTTTTAGGACTTTCTTTGGTAATACTTAGTAATGTTTTAAGTTTTAAAGAGATTTTAGCTGAAAAAAATGCTTGGAATACTTTAGTATGGTTTTCTGCCCTTGTTATGATGGCAAATATGTTAGGCAAGTTAGGAGTCACTAAATTTTTAGCCGATTGGCTTGGCAATTTAGCTAGTATTATGGGTCTTGGTGAATATTCTGCTATGATTTTTTTAGCCCTTGTTTTTTTATATGCACATTATTTTTTTTGCCTCCACAACAGCCCATATATCTGCTATGTTTTTGGTCTTTTATAGTGCAGGTTTAGCACTTGGTGCACCTGCACTATTGTATGCTTTTATTTTGCTTAGTGCAGGTAATGTAATGATGGCTATAACTCATTATGCAACAGGTACTGCACCAGTTATCTTTGGGACAAATTATGTAAGCTTAAAAGAATGGTGGAAAGTAGGATTTATAATGTCAGTAGTAGATATATTAGTAATGCTTGGTGTAGGTTTTATATGGTGGAAACTTCTTGGTTTTTATTGATTTAAATTTTTATAATAAAAAATCGTTATAATTGCTATATTTTTATATACATATAAACAAGTTTGCCCTTAAAATTTATAAATGATTTTAAGGATAAAATATATATAAAGCCATATTTTTATAGTACTTGCCATCAAGGTATAAGAAGTAGCATGATAGAAATGGGGGGGGCTCAGGTAAGTAGAGGTTTGGATATTGGTGCTGGAAACCCTTTATAATATTAGAAACTTTAAAACAAATAAATGATAATGATATTTTAATATATGCTGATATAGGTTGTGAGTTTAACATAAACAATAAACATATTTTACAAGATTTAATCAAAGATACAGATAAAGAAGAACTTATAGGAGTTTTTGGAAATCCTATACATAAAGAACATACTTGGAATAAGGCTGATTTTTTAGCTTATTATGATTTGCTTGATAATAAAGATTTTTTAAATTCAACGCAGATTTGGGGGTGTTATTTATTAAAAAATGCTTGAAAAGTGAAACATTAATAAAAGAGTGGTTAGATATGTTTTATAATCACTTTGAGTTGATAGATGATTCTCCTTCAAAATTACCAGAACTAGAAACTTTTATACAAAATAGACATGACCAAAGTATTTGGAGCATAATAAATAAAAGAGAGAGGTTACAAAATTACGATTTATCTTTTATAAGAAAGATTATACCTGATGCTAGAAACAAAATTTATCTAAGCAATAACATGGATGAAACAATCAACACTTACAATAATATAAGAAGGATTTAAAAGCCTTAGAAAGCAAGGAATATAAAACTCATATTGAATTATCAAAAGAAATAATAAACGAGTTAAAAGATTTGAAATTTGAGTTTAAATTTGGCACAGCTAAGCAAAGGGTGCAAAACCACCTTTCTTATAAGTTAGGCAGGGCAATGATAGAAAATTCTCATTCTTTATGGGGCTTAATTAAAATACCTTTTATTTTAAGGTGTATTACTAAAAAACATAAGCAAAACTTAACGCAAAATTCCTTACCACTAAGTGCTTATAGGACTATAAAGAAGCCTTAAAGATATAATCTTACTTTTAGGAAGCACTTTGATAAATTCATATAAAAAGAAAGGTGGTTTATTTATCTTTTTATTTAAAGAAGTACCAAGGCTTAAAGAGGAATTTAATAAATAATTTTAAACTCTAAATTTTGCCCTGCTAAAAAAGGTATCAAGGTGCCATATTTTAAAGGCACCTTGTGTTTTTCTTTTTTTAGGGTGATAATTTTTTCATTTTTAAATTTTAAATTATGTATCTTACAAGCATTATCGCTAATAAATTTTTGTAGATTTTTTTCATTTGAGTGTTTATTAAAAAGCCTAGCTAGTTCACAAAGTATAACAGGGGCTGAAAAAACGCCTGCTGCACAGTCACAATTTTCTTTATCGCTTTTTGGATGAGGTGCACTATCGCTTCCAAACATTACCTTTTCAAAGCCACTAAAGGCTAGTTCGCAAAGGGCGTCTTTATCTTTATAGGTTTTAGCAATAGGCTTACAAAAAAGGTGAGGACACATTTTGCCTCCTATTACATCATCAAGGGTTAGCATTAAATGGTGCAAGGTAATCGTAGCGTATAAATTTTCATAATCTTTTAGCAAATTACAAAGTCTTTTTGTAGTGATATGTTCCATAACTATTTTTAAATTTGGGAAATTTTTAGCAAGTTTTTCATAAATTTTTGCAAAATTTGTCTCCCTATCCATTACAAAATCACTTGTTTCGCCATGTACTAATAAAGGAATTTTTAATTCACTCATGGCACTTAATGTAGGTTTTAATTTTTCTAAATCAAAGCTTGAAACGCCATTACTAGAATTTGTAGTAATCCCTGCTGGATAAAGCTTTATAGCAAAAAGTTCATTTTTTATTTTTTCTAAAAATTTAAAATCATAATCCTTAAAAAACAAAGTCATTAAGGGCGTAAAATTATCATTTTCACTAATTTTTAAAATGCGTTTTTTATAAGCTTTTAATGCCTTTAAATCACAAAGTGGGGGGATTAAATTTGGCATTATAACCCCAGCCCTAAAATCCTTGCTAGAAAGTGGTGTAACAAGCTTTAATATATTTTTATCTCTTAAATGTAAATGCATATCCAAGGGGTTTTTAAGCTTCATTTTTTTCTCCTAATTTAATCTTATAAAGTCCATTTTTAAGCCTTTTTAAAAGCTTTTTTTCTTCTAGGAATTTAAAACTTGCAATAAGGGTTGGCTTACTTAGCTTTAAAGTTTTCATAATATCATCTAATTTCATAAATAAAAAGCCACTTTCATCGCAATTTTCACAAATAAATTTAAAAATTTCAAAACGTTTTTTGCCTAAAATTTCTTTTATTAAATATATAAAATTTTCACTCATAAATCTTACCAAAATTAAATTTTTATATTATAACAAAAATTTTTGTTAATGCCTCTTTGTTAGAATTTAGCTTTTAATAAAGGATAAAAATGAAACTACTTTCTTGGAATGTAAATGGACTAAGGGCGATTTGTGGCAAGGGCGGACTTGATTTTTTAGAAAATGAAAAATTTGATTTTGTAGGTTTTCAAGAAATAAAGGCAAGTGAGGATAATTTTCCTAAAAAAATTTATGAATTACCCTTTAAGCAAATGTTTTCAAATTCTGCAAAAAGACCGGGTTATTCTGGGGTAATGAGCCTTTGTAATTTTGAAAATACTACCAAAAAATGCGAATTTTTCAACGATGATGAGGGTAGGGTTTTAGAACATAATTTTAAGGATTTTACCCTTTTTAATATATATTTTCCAAATGGTCAAAAGGATGAAATTAGACTTGCTTATAAAATGGACTTTTACAAGGATTTTTTAGCTTATTTAAAAAAGCTTTTAAAAGAAAATAGACAAATTATCATTTGTGGAGATGTTAACACTGCACACAAAGAAATTGATTTAACTCACCCAAAGGCAAATGCGAATACTTCGGGCTTTTTACCTATTGAAAGGGCTTGGATTGATGATTTATTAAAACTTGGCTTTATAGATACATTTAGGCAAATTCATGGAGATATTAAGGATAAATACTCGTGGTGGAGTTATAGAATGAGAGCTAGAGAAAAAAATGTGGGCTGGAGGATTGATTATTTTTTCATATCAAAGGGCTTAAAAGATAAATTAAAAGATGCTTATATAAGAACTGATATAATGGGATCAGACCACGCTCCTGTTGGAATTGAACTTGATATTTAAGCTTTTTTAGCTTTTATACCTTTTCTTTAATTCCTTTATATCTTTAAAATAAAATTTAATCAAACCTCCGCTCCATTTATTTTTATAAGCTTTCATAAACAAAAGTCCTAGTTGATAAGAAAAATATTCCTTTATCTTTAAGGATTCTTTGTAATCAGCATAGCTTTCAAGAGGTCTATGATTTGTCTCTTTTAGCGAATTTTTTAACCTTATAAACCATAATATAAAAGGCAATTTTATATAGCCTTTTATGCTTTTTGAATTTTCAATTAAAGCTCTTCCAAATTTATAGGCTAAATGATTTTTAATACGATTTTTAGCATTATCATAAGTATTTATATCATTTTCTAGTTTTACTAAACGAGTTTTTAAAACATTTAATTCTTGCTTTAAATGTAA
>NZ_VJNT01000032.1:0-10986 GCF_008633895.1 Campylobacter sp. LR264d | reverse complement strand
AGCTGAAAATGTTCCTGGAATGCTTGCAAAAAGGCATAGTACTGCGATTGAAAATATAAAAAATGAATTCAAAGGCTGGTTGATTTAAATGTTTTTGTGTTAAATGCAGTTGATTATGGCGTGGCACAAGATAGGAAACGCGTAATTTATCTTGGTTTTCGCAAAGATTTAAAAATAAAATATAATATTCCAAAATCATATAAAACAAGATTAAGCTTGAAAGATGTTATTTTTGACTTAAAGGACACTCACAAACCGGTTAAGGAAAAAAATAAGGCAAATACTAATTTAAAAATTCAAAATCATGAATATTTTATAGGTCCGTATTCTACTATTTTTATGAGTAGAAATAGAGTTCGAGCTTGGGATGAGCCTGCTTATACGATTCAAGCTAGTGGTAGACAATGCCAACTTCACCCACAAGCCCCAAAAATGCCAAATATAGCTAAAAATAAAAATATTTTTATGCCAGGACAAGAACATTTATATCGTAGATTGAGCGTAAGAGAATGTGCTAGGATTCAAGGATTTGCTGATAATTTTATATTTTATGATGAATGTTTAGAAGATGGCTATAAAATGATAGGCAATGCAGTACCTATAAATTTGGCCTATGAGTTAGCAAAGTCTATAAAAAAAGTCCTAAATGAGCACTAAAAACAATGATTTTGGTAGGGCTTTAGAGTACGCTTATTTAATCCAACTACAAAAAGAAATTAGCAAATTTAGAAAAATTAAAATCAATAAAAACAATGCTTTTATAACAAATAAAAACACTTTTGACAAAATAGATAATTTAATGCAAAAAAGCTTAATGATCTCAGCAAATGCAGGAGTTTTAATGCTTTTAAAGCTTGAACCATTGATTTTAGAAGGTGATGATATCTTAGAACTTTTTTCTCAAAATGATGCAAATGGAGAAAACGCATATATAAGGGATATAATCATTGCTAGAGAAAAAATAGTTTGGGGAAATTGGATTAAGCATTAAACATAATCATTTTGCTGTAAAACATAGTAGACTTTCTTCAAAAATAGATTTTGGAGAAAAATGGTATGACATTAAGTGTAGTAAGGAGTATTGGGACGAGATAAAACCCATATTTGATAAGCTTCAAAATTATAAAAATGATAAAAAAATATGGAAAGAGCTAAAAAATAAAGAAAATGAAATATATTTACCTATTTTAAAAGCATTTAAAGATGAGATAATAAGACAAGAAAAAAATAATATTAGTACCTTATTGGTGAAATATTTAATAGGAAAATTTGATTTTTATAAAATGATTAGCGTTGATAAGGAAAAAGTTACAAAAATTCAAAGCTATAATCATTTAGGAACTTTAAATAAAAATGCTAAAACAATTACAATCCCTGGTTGTTGCTTTGCCAGATAAAATAATATCTTGTGAGCTAAAATCTCATTCTAAAACTACTATTTTATTGTATCTTAATAATAGTTGGCAATTTAGCTTTAGAATACACAATGTCTCCACAAAGGTAGAAACAAGTTTAAAATTTGATATTAAACTTATTAACATGCCAAATAGTATCATAACGATAAATGCAAAATGGGTGGATAAGTAGGATAAATTTAAGGTTTAAAATTTATTTATTTAAAACTTTTTACTCTATCCACTATCACCTTTAAAAGAACAGGAAAGAATAGCGATAATTTTGACGAGTTATTCGCAACTAAAAGGCTTTATGAGCAAAGTAAGTTACACCACAAAAAATTCACTCACTTGCTTTTTATCATCAAAGGGACAAGAAGTGTAAATTTTATCCTTAAATTTTATTTGATATTGTTTATTTTTGTCTGCCTTTGAGTAGGCAAGGGCGATTTTAAGGGCAATTTCTAGGTCGCTTTCATTTATATTTTTATCCACAAGCGAGTAAGCCCCTATTAAATCAATAAGTTTTAATTCTTCATATTTATTCGTTTTTAAATTTTGCAAAAGCGTATTTTCAAGTTCGTTTCTGCCAACTATTAACTTAGCCCCGTTTTTTAATCTTAAATGTCTTCCATATTTTAAAAGTTGTGCGTCATTTACTTCCATTTCATCATCAAATTTTTTAAAATCTTGAATCTTTTTAGCAAAGCTATCTATGGTTAAAAGACAGCCTCCACCGGGGCTTTCAAAGTCTTCAAAACCAAATTCCTTAGCCATTTCAAGCTGTCTTTTTCTACTTCTACCACTTATTTGTTCTAGCTTATTTCTATCAACCCAACCCAAAAGTTCAGGTTTTGTAGGGGCTAAATTTTTAGCACACATAGGTCTTAAAATCAAATCATTTTCATCGCCTGAAAGCCGTTTAACACTCATTAGGGCATCACTTCTTTGACTCATAGGTCTTTGTCCAAGCACTTCTCCTGTGATTATAAAATTTGCTTCCTTACTTTCTAGCATAGCCAAAGCAGTTTTAAACATAAAAGCATGGCAATCAATGCAAGGATTAAAATGCTTTCCATAGCCAAATTTAGGGTTAAAAAGTACTCTTTGTAAATACTCATTTCTAACGTCTATTACTTCAAAACTAGCCCCTGCCATACTAGCTCTCTTTGCCATTAGTTCGCTTTTGTCTTCACGTCCACCAAAGCCTATATTTATATTTAAGGCATGTACTTTTATATTTTGATTTGTGATAAGCTTGATAGCCAACATACTATCTAGACCTCCACTAAATAAAGCTAAAGCTTTCATTTGCTTTCCTTTAAGATTTTTTATAAAATTGTCGATATTAAATTTTAGCAAAACTTTCTAACAAAGAGGATAAGATGAATACTATAAATTCTACAAATTCCACGACTTCACTTTACGCACAAAGCACAAATATAGAAAAAAAGGAAATTCTAGCCTTAAAAAATGAAACAAGTGAAGTTACTAGCATGTCGCAGGGTTCAGTTTATGGGGTTAAGGTAGTCTTTGAAGATAGTAGTAGCGGGGCTTTGGTTTCTTTAAATTTAAGCGATGAAAATTATGCTAGTTTGCAAAAGAATTTTGGTTCATATACTAACTATGTAGTAAGGGATGATAAATCAGTAAGATTAAACGGAGATGCTGAAAATTTCGTATCTTCTTGGTTTTCTGTTGCTGTTTCAAATTTGGATAATGAAACTATAAATAATGCTTTGAGAGTTAAGGATACAAAATCTATTGGCCTTGAAGCCTTAAATAAGGGAAGTAATAGCATAGATATGGACTCAGACCTTGAACAAAGGCTAAATTTTTTAGTTGCAAATGATAGCGATGCAGACGGTGTTATAAGCAATGAAACCCAAAGTACCCAAAGTGCTGAGGCTACAAAAAGTGCGGCTACTTCTGCTTTGTTTTCAAATTTAATGTCTTATACGGGAAGTTCTGGCAATTCTGAGTCAAGCGAAGAAGAAGATTTGGTTGAAAAGGCTAGACAACAAGGGCTTGACTCCTTAACTGCAACCGAAAAATCTGAGCTTAAATCTCAAAATCCAAGCGAATATGCAAGGCTTGAAGAATTAGCAAATTTAAGTCAAAATTTAAATCAAGATTTGCAAATTAATATAGAAAATCAAAGTTTAGTAATCTTAGATAAATTTGTTTAAGAGTTTTAAATTTTTGTATTTTTAAGAATTAAAAAAGGGAGTTAAACTCCCTTTGTAATTATACTTTGCAAGTATCTTGTAAGGCAGAATTTAACATCCAAAGTGCTTTTTCATACTTTGCTATGTTATCTTGTGCAAAGGCTGCAGTTGTTGTATCGCCTTCTTTTTCACTAACTTCATTAAGTTTTTTAAATTCACCTAAAAGATATTCGTAATCTTTTTTTAAGTATCCCATAACATCAACCGCTGTAAAGCAATCTGTTTCAACCTTCGGGCTTTTGGCTGTTTCAAGCAAGGCTTTTCCACAAACTATAGCCTTTTGACCAAGTTGTAAAACCCTTTCTGCACAATCGTCAAAAAGCTCAGCCATTTCCTCATAAGCCTTTTCTGTATACTCGTGAATTGAGTAAAATTGAAGCCCCTTTACATTCCAATGATAATTATGGAATTTAATCCATAAGTGATGAGCATCAGCTTGTAACTGATTTAATTGTTGCGTAACTGACATTTTGTCTCCTTTATTAAAAATTTTTCGAGATTATAGCATAAAATTCTTAAATAATAATTTTTATTAATTAAAAATTTATATTTTTTATAAAATCATTTCTTATTATATTGTATTTTATACAAATTAATCTTAAATATCAAAGAAATTTTACAAAATAAAGAATTAAGTTAAATTTTATCTTATTTTTCATATAGCTAAAAATTTGATTTTTAAAAAATATTATAATATTTTAAATTATAAAAAGGAGTTGAAAGCAAATTTAGATATTTTTTATTTATAGATATTAATTATTAATTAATATTTTTAAGATTTAATTTTAAAAAAGCAATAAAGGATAATTATGGAAATTACCCCACATGATTTATATAAAAAAAGACGTGAATTTTTAAAATTAGGTGCAGGTACCTTGCTTAGTACTACGCTTTTAAGTACTAAATTACAGGCTTTAAATTTTCTTAAAGATGATAAAACAAGTTTAAAATTAAGTGATGAAAGCTTGGTTAATAATCATATAAATTTTTATGAATTTTCTACAAATAAAAAAAGGGCGGTTGCCTTGTCAAATAGCTTTAATACAAATGGCTGGATGGTTGATATAGGTGGGGAATGTGAAAAGCCTATACGTTTGAGTATGGATGATTTTATAAAATTTCCCTTAGAAGAAAGAATTTATCGCTTTCGTTGTGTTGAAACTTGGTCTATGGTAGTTCCTTGGGTGGGCTTTGAGTTAAGACATTTAATCGACAAGGTTAAGCCAACTTCAAAGGCGAAATTTATTAAATTTACTACTCTTTTTGATAAAAGCAAATTTGAAGATCAGGCAGCCTTTTTTCCAGTGCTTGAGTATCCTTATGTAGAAGGACTTAGAATGGATGAAGCGCTAAATCCTTTAAGTATATTAGCAGTAGGGCTTTACAAACAGCCTTTAAAGGCTTCAAATGGGGCCCCGATTCGCTTAGTAGTACCTTGGAAATATGGATTTAAAAGCATTAAATCCATAGTTAAAATAGAATTTACGCAAACCCAACCAAAAAGTACTTGGGAACTTTATAATCCTAATGAGTATGGCTTTTATGCAAATGTAAATCCTCAAGTTTCGCATCCTAGATGGTCTCAAGCTTATGAAAGGGAACTTGGTTCATTTTTCACAAAGCCTACATTATTGTTTAATGGCTATGAAAAAGAGGTCTCACATTTGTATGCAAATTTAGATTTAAGGAAGAATTTTTGAAAATTATTTTATATCTTATTTTTATTTTAAGCATTATTTATTGCGTGTTTGAGTTAAAACAAAGCTTTGATTTTGTAAAGGATATTTACTTTTTAAGTGGAGTTTTTTCTTTAATATTCTTGTTTTTAAGCCTATTTTTTGCCATTTTTCGCCTTGTCAAAAAGGTAAATTTAGCTAAATTTTTTGGATTTTTTAGCGTATTTTATGCAATTTGTCATTTTTTAAATTATTTTGTCTTTGAAAAGAATTTAAGCATTTTAAGGGTTTATGATGATTTAACACTAAGGCAATTAAGTGGTCTTATAGCCCTTGTTATAATGCTTTTAATGCTTATAAGTTCTTTTAAATTTGGGTCTAAACTTGCCATTTTAAGAAAGCTAGGATTTGTGGCTTTAATAATGGCAAGTCTACATTATTTTTTAGCAGCTAAAAGCCCAAATATACCTCAATTTTCTGTATTATTCTTAGCCTTTTTAATAAGCCTTGTTTATCTCATAAAAAGGTTAAAATTTAAAAATTAATTTATGCTTAAAACTGCTTGTTTATAGTCGTTTAATGCCAAATTTGCAACACTGGCTGAATAAATTACAAAGGGTTCTAAGCTCTTTAAAGAAGAATACTCAAAGCTATAATAAATAGGCTTTAAAAGCTCATTTATAGTAGCCCCATGGTGACCATCATAGCTTGATTTTGTCCCACCTGCTGTTGTGATGATTTGAAAATATTTATCCTTTAATAATTTTGGATTTTGACTATATAAAATATTAGTTAAAATCCTATCTTGCCATTCTTTAAGTATACTAGGGGTACTAAACCAAAAAAGAGGAAATTGAAAGATAATTTTATTTGCATTCTTAAGCAAATCAAGTTCTTTTTCAATATCTATTTGCCCGTTAGGATAAGTGGTGTTAAGATTTTGAACTTTAATATTTGTTTCGTTTTTAATAGACTCAATTAATGCTTTATTTACCTTAGAATGTTCCCAAAAAGTGTGACCAAATAAGATTAAAACATTCATTTTTTCTCCTATGTTTTGAAAAAGTTAAAAATTTGTGAGTTTAGAATTAAAGAGCGTTTTTAACGCTCTTTTTTATGAAGGATAAACAGAAACTTTTTTTCTATTTTTGTCTTTTCTTTCAAATTTTACCACGCCATCAATAAGTGCAAAAATAGTATGGTCCTTGCCTATGCCTACATTATTTCCAGCATGGGTTGCTGTACCTCTTTGGCGAATTATGATATTCCCGGCCCTAACAAATTCGCCACCAAATTTTTTAACACCTAAACGACGACCTATAGAATCGCGATTATTTTGAGTAGAACCTTGCCCTTTTTTATGTGCCATTTTTTACTCCTTAATGTCTTTTACGATGACGCGTGTAAATTGTCTTCTAAAGCCTCTTTTTAGCTTTGAATCCTTTCTACGTCTTTTTTTATAAATAACTACTTTTTTATCCTTGCCCTCGTTGATTACTTCTAAGATAACCTTAGCACCTAAGATTAAAGGATTTCCAAGCTTTAATTCCTTGTCATTGATAGCTAAAACCTCGTTTATCTCAACCACAGCTTTTTTTTCTGCGTCAAAATGGTCAAGTTTTAAAATATCGCCAACGCTTACCTTATACTGCTTTCCACTATGTTTGATAATAGCATACATTTTCTACGCCTTTCTTTAAAATTTAAAGTTACCACAAAGCACCAATTTTGGATTTAAAAGCTTTAATGGCTTAAAAAATTTGGATTCTATTATAAAATACTTGAAAATTTAATTAAATTTAAAAAATTTCAAGGTCAAAAGACTTTGAAATTAAAAACCAAGCTTAACGCCACCATCTTCTCCACGTTCATAAGTAGCACCTTTTCCTTCTTCTGCTACATTATTTTCTTCACCAAAAAGATAGGCTTGAAGTGTGTTTAAAACTTCATTAGCAGCCCTTTGCCAATCACTTACTGCCTTTTTTAAATCATTATCCCTTACATTTGTAGTTAAGGTATCAGAAAAAAGCACCTCTCTGGTTGGAAAATAAGTAAATTTATAGCTAATTGCTATAGTATATTTTTCTTGTTTGCTATTATAAGAAATATTTGAACTCTTAGCCTTTTGAATGCCAGTAATAGCAAAATCTAAAATATAATCAGCCCCCAAAGCATTTCCAAGTTTATAACTTTCTTCAACAGAAGCGTCTTCACTTTTTAGGAATTTTGTTTCTTGCTTAAAATTACTATCTCTATCTAAAAGTTGAAAATGAGTGCTTTTTGTTAGGGCTTCGCTTAATGTTTGTTTTAAGGCTGCATCTTTTGTAGCATCACCAGAATCAAAAAGTACGACTTTTAGCTTTGAATTTGAATTAAACAAAAATTTATAAGTGCTAAGTTCAAGTTCATATAAACCATCTTCGTTTTGATTGATATTATTTACTTGATAAGCGTCAATTTTGTTATTTGAGGCATTTTTTAAATGCTTAGCTGAGTTTTGTTCTATTTGACCTACTAACTCATCTTTAAGTTTAATTTGCTTAATCTCACTTTTTGACTTATCATTACTTATACCTAAGCCAGTAAGTGCTGAATTTAAAGCATTATGCAAGGCCTCATTTTTATCTTTTGCTACGCCCTTTGCGTTATTTATCTCCATAAAGGTAGCCTTTGCAGGAGAATTTATAGGATTTTGCACGGGCTGTTCGTTGCTTGCTATTTCATTACTTGCATTTAAATCATTGCCAACTAATACTTGAGTAGGGCTTGTGCCATTAGAATCTAAGTTTGAAGGTATATAATCAAAAACTATAACATCACTTCTTTTTAAAGGAATGATTGTTTGTGCCCCAAATACCAAAGCCGTAAGGCTTAATAATGTGATTAAAGCTTTCATTACCAAGTTACCGATTTTTTATCGCCTGTCTTGCTAATGGTTCTTTCATCTTCCCAAAACGCAAGGCCAGAATTTACATCAGTCATTCTAAGCAAGAAAAAATACTCAGCTTGTATATCGCCATTTTTAAGCTTAACCGTATCTTGTCTAATCTTGCCAGATAGTGAATAATCAGGGGCTACAATGGTACCTTTCTTAGAAATAGTTTTTTGATTAAATTCTTCATTATCCCTAAGTTCTCTTAGCGACTCACTCATCTCATCTAGTGCACCACCTGCTGCTACTGCTGTTGTGAGTATAAATTTACCCGATTTTCTCAAAGCAATAGTAATCTTAGAGGTAAGTTTTTCTGTATCAATCCTTTGGGCAGTATCATTTGAAATTTTACCCATAGCTACAACCTTGCGTTGGCTTTGTTGGATATTTGCAAATGCAGGGTCTGCTAACATGCTTTCAATCATAAGCTCAGCTGTCCTTTCAAAATCTTCCCTATCAAGACCAAGAGTTAAAGCTTCACCCTTTTCTTTTTGACTAGCATAACCATCGGTATAAACAGCACTTGAACTGCACGCTGACAATAAGATTAAAGTCGTAAGACTTAACATACTAAGAAAAAATTTTTTCATTTCCACTCCTTTCTTGAAATTGTATATTAACTAGTTTTCCATTTTGTAAATACGAGACGGAATTTGTGGTGCAAATGAACGCAACACGATTAAAACATTTTTTGACAGGTCTAACTGGCTACTAAAAAGCCTTAAACCACTTGGTGCTTTAATATCTATAAAACCTTGATTTTCTAACATAGCAATATGAATTTGCTTTGGCAAAAAATTCCAGTACCTTACATCACTTTGAGTACTAGCAACATTATAAATTGACATGCTAATATTTAAAAGTGCCATGCTCATATTTACCCAGGCATTATCGCTATTGTACTGAGTAGTAGCTATAGTTAAGCCCGTTTTTAAGATGCTTGAAAGCAAGGCCTTTGTTATAATAGTGCTTAAATTTGTTTTAAATTCACTAGCTACAATGGAATCAAAATCAAATATAAGCTCACTTTTAAAATCATCATTTATTAAAATATACTCATAAGAATGCCCTCTTTTTGTAAGAGTAGGCAAGGCTATGCTAATGGTTGCTACGCCTTTATTAAATATAAAAGGCAGACTAAATTTCCACTCATCAATTTGAGGACTAAGCCCATCCTCATAAACAACAAAGATATATTTTTGAAGCTCATTTGTCCTTAAAGAATTCGAAAAATTATTAAAAATTTTAAATTCTTTTTGCAACTCATCGTTTTTTGGATAAGTAGCATACACTTCTTTTAATAAATCTTGTGCCCTTTTATAATCTTTGTCTAAAAAGAAAAATACAGAGGCTAGATAAGTAGCATAAGGATTTGTAAAGTCCTTTTGTGCTTGAAAATCATCAAATAAATGCTCATATTTTTCATAAATATCTTTTGTGTTATTTTCTACATTTTGCGTATAATATTTATCATTTTGTTTTGCTTTTTGTATATCTTCTTGATTTTCTTCAATTTGTGCGTCAAAATAATCCTTTGCCCTATCTTGCCTTATTAAAACCCTATTAAATTCAACCCTAGCATTTTCAAAATCATTTTCTTGCATAAAATTTAAGCCCTTATAGGCATTTAGCATAATTCTTTCATACAAATAACCCTGATAATCAAAAATCGTGTCATTTATAAGT
This sequence comes from Campylobacter sp. LR264d, assembly GCF_008633895.1. Taxonomy (NCBI): domain Bacteria; kingdom Pseudomonadati; phylum Campylobacterota; class Epsilonproteobacteria; order Campylobacterales; family Campylobacteraceae; genus Campylobacter; species Campylobacter sp. LR264d. Next base: position 1,070 of record NZ_VJNT01000032.1, on the reverse strand, counting down.
AAAGAAGTAGTGTATTTTGCTCCCTTGCTAAAGCCCCCTTCTAAGTCAACATCGAATTTATAGGAATTTTCAACCTTGTCAAAAATATCATTACTTAGCTTAAATTCCTTACAATCCCTTGCTATATATCCAGTATTAAGTCCTTTATAGATACTATCATTATCTTCGTTTATATCTTCGTTTTCTTTTTCAAAAAAATTAGGGTCGCAAGTTTGGCTTATTAAAATTTGTTGATAATATGCGTTATATTGTTCGTGTGAACTACAAGCTACAAATAATAAAGCAATAATAGCATTTAAACAAATTTTATACACTCACTTTCCTTTTTTAACACTACTTTTTAAAGTATACCAAAAAAAGAATAACCTGCTTAAATGTGATAAAATAAAATTTTGTATATCTTAAAAAAGGCAAACCATGTTTTTAAAATCTCTTGTAGGCATTGATGAAGCAGGTAGGGGGGCACTTGCTGGACCCTTATATATGGCAGCTTGTTGTTTAAAAAAAGATAATTTAAATTTAAGGGATTCTAAAAAATTAAGCCCTAAGCAAAGAGAAAAATTTTTTTATGAAATTATAAATAATTCTGATTTTTTAATACTTAGTTTTTCAAACGAAAATATAGATAAATTCGGACTTAGTGCCTGTCTTAAAAAAGGACTTGAAATAATTTGTATGCATTTTGAAAAAAGCGATTTTTTGTATGATGGCAATACAAATTTTAATGTATCACAGGTAAAGACTTTGATAAAGGCCGATTCTTTAATACCTTGCGTTAGTGCAGCAAGTATCTTAGCAAAGGTTAGCAGGGATAAATTTATGATAGATATAGCAAAAGAATTTCCAAATTATCATTTTGAAAAGCATAAGGCCTATCCAACAGCCCTTCATAAAGAATTAATTACTAAATTTGGACCATGTACTTTGCATAGAAAAAGCTTTAAATTGACTTGAGAATTAAGATTTTAGAAATTTAAGCTTTAGAGTAGGGCGAACTTTTTTAAATTTTATTGTCTTGCTTAAGCTTAAATAAAAAAGTTTGAAAATTGCTATTTTCAAACTTTTATTAA
>NZ_VJNT01000031.1:0-2194 GCF_008633895.1 Campylobacter sp. LR264d | reverse complement strand
AAAAAATAATTGCCCTCTTGGATCATTAATCCCCCTTAATGCACCTGCATCGCTCCAACTTTGACAAGAAGGATCTCCAATAATGCCATCACAATTTGGAAATTCATTTGAAGAAATATTGCAAATATCACCCTTTATCAGCTTTGCCTTATGATTTTTTTTCATAAGTTTGCCAAATGCTTTTATCTTTTTCATTTGCTACAATTATCTTAAATCCAGCCTTTAAAAGCCTAAATCAAGTCCACCAGCACCACTAAAAAGACTGATTAAATTCATTTTATTTTTTCAAAATCCCAAACTTGGTTTCATATCTATAATCTTCCAAGGAAGACCTTGTGAATTTAACTCATCCATAAAAGGTTTTGCATCAAAATTTTCCATGTTAAATACGCCTTTTTCTTGCCAAATTCCTTTTGCAACCAGTTTTGCACCTATCATAGCAGGGACTCCTGTGGTGTAACTAACAGCTTGAGAAAGGGTTTCTTTATAGCATTCTTCGTGATTGCAAACATTATAAATATAAATTTGTTTATCTTGGCCATTTTTTACACCCCTTATAACGCAACCTATATTTGTAAAGCCCTTTGTTCTAGCCCCAAGACTTGCAGGGTCTGGTAAAAGCGTTTTTAAAAACTCAATAGGTATTATTTCTTGTCCTTGGTGAAGTACGGGCTTAATGCCTAACATACCGACATTTTCAAGGCATTTCATATGAGTTAAATAACTTTGTGAAAAGGTCATAAAAAAGCGAATTCTTTTTAAGCCCTTGATATTTTTTACTAAACTTTCTAGTTCTTCGTGATAAAGCAAATAGCTATCCTTTGGTCCAACTTCTGGATAATCCCAACTCATAGATATTTGCATAGGCTTTGTTTCTATCCACTTGCCCTCTTGCCAATAACGTCCATTTGCTGATACTTCTCTTAAATTTATCTCAGGGTTAAAATTCGTAGCAAAAGCGTATCCATGGTCTCCTGCGTTACAATCTAAAATATCTATAAAATGAATTTCATCAAATAAATTTTGTTGGGCATAGGCACAAAAAACATTCGTAACGCCCGGGTCAAACCCACTTCCTAAAAGCCCTAAAATACCACTTTCTTTAAATTTTTCATTCCTTGCCCATTGTTCTTTATACTCAAATTTTGCTAGGCTTGGGTGTTCATAATTTGCCGTGTCAATATAATGAATTTTAGCTTGTAAACAAGCATCCATTAAGCTTAAATCCTGATAAGGCAAGGCTAAATTTAATAAAATTTCAGCCCCACTTTCTTTTATCAATTTAACCACGGCCTGCGTATCATCAGCGTTAATTTGTGCAGTGTTAATATTAATATTACAACGTTCTTTTATAATACTTGCTATTTTATCGCATTTACTTTTAGTACGACTTGCTAGGGTTATTTTTGTGAAAGTATCGCTATTCATAGCACATTTTATACTAGCAACTTGAGAAACGCCACCTGCACCAATAATTAAAAGGTTTGCCATTATTTTTCCTTACAAATTTTTATTATAAATTTTAACAAGCCAAAATTAACAAGTTTAAAATTAGCTAAAAAGTTTGGTTATTAGCCATATTACCCCTGAAATAACTATTAAATCAAAGCTTATTCCAATAATTGATAAAATACAATCTTTAAATTTATCAATTTTATCTTGTTTTTTTAATAATTTTTCATTTATTTGCGTGATTTTAAATATTGTTTTTTCCATAATTTTCATTTTGTTATCAAGTTCTTTTATTTTTTGTTCTTGCATTTGTATAAATTCATCTATCTGGTCTTTTAATTGTTCTTTACAATTATCGTTAAGCGTTTGCATACTTTCATCAAGTATATCTATAACCTCGTCTCTTAACTCTTGTATAAATTCTGTATCTTCTTGTAATTTTTTATTAAGTGTTGATTGTACTGCATCATATATCATTACACTGTCTTCTGTTAAGCCACATATAAATTTTTTATTATCTTTTTCTAAACTCATTTTTATACTCCTTTTTATAAATTTAAAAGCTTAAAGAAGTCTTATAATATGGGCGATTATACTACTTTGTATGGGCATTGTCAAATTTTAATTTTGTAATTTTTATTTAGTTTTTGTTAAAATAATGATTAAATTTATTTAAGGATTATCTTATGCCTTAGAAACAAAACTAAAACCAAATAAATTTTTATTCTATCTTAGGTATAGA
>NZ_VJNT01000030.1:0-117547 GCF_008633895.1 Campylobacter sp. LR264d | reverse complement strand
CGCATTTGTATCTTTATAGTCCTCATACCCTAAAAATGCTTGGTATAAAGGCTGGTTTAAAGGTATAATTTGTAAAATGTATACAAAGATATCCTTTATCAAATACCCTTTACTGGCTTTCTAAAAATCTACCAGTAGGACAAAAAATGGGGTAAATTTATAGATAATGATATCTTACAAAATGCATACGAACAAAGCCTAGTATCACTTGGTGCAACTGATACTTTATAGCTTTGTTTAGTAAGAAGTAAATTTAAAAATGCAAATCTAATTTAGATTTGCATTACAAAAATACCTTTCAAATATAATAAATTTTTATTAATCAAATTTTATTAAAATAAGAAAAAAATTTTCAAAAGGATAAATAATGCAGTTTCAAACAGAGGTAAATCAACTTCTACAACTTATGATACATTCTTTATATTCAAATAAAGAAATTTTTTTAAGAGAATTAATATCAAATGCAAGCGATGCCTTGGATAAATTAAATTTTTTATGTGTAAGCGATGATGCATATAAAAAAATGGACTTTAACCCTCGCATTGATATTAGTTTAGATAAAGATAAAAAATTACTTATAATTAGCGATAATGGTATAGGTATGGATAGGGATGATTTGATAAATCACCTTGGTACCATTGCAAAAAGTGGCACAAAAAGCTTTGTAGAAAAATTAAGTGGAGATGCAAAAAAGGACTCTCAGCTCATTGGTCAATTTGGCGTAGGTTTTTATTCTGCCTTTATGGTGGCTGACAAAATAGATGTTTTAAGCAAAAAAGCCCTTGATGAAAAGGCGTATTTATGGACTTCTGATGCAAGTGGGTACGAGATAGAAGAAAGCACAAAAGATGGGCAGGGTACTCAAATAAGTTTGCATTTAAAAGACGATGAGTTCTTAAATCAATACAGAATTGAAAGTATAATAGAAAAATATTCAAATCACATTCAATTTCCTATTTTTATGCAAAAAGAAGAATATATACCAGGAAAAGATGAAAAGGACGAGGGCAAAACAGAACAAGTCATAGCCCAGATTAACAAGGCAAGTGCTTTATGGAGAATGCAAAAATCAAGCTTAAAAACAGAAGACTATGAAAGATTTTACGAACAAAATTTTCACGATAGCAACAAGCCAACCCTTTATATACATACAAAAAGCGAGGGTAAGGTTGAGTATAATACCCTATTTTTCATACCACAAAACGCCCCATTTGACCTTTATAAGGTAGATTATCAAAGTGGCTTAAAACTTTATGTAAAACGCGTTTTTATAAGCGATGATGATAAGGAACTTTTACCTACTTATTTGCGTTTTGTACGTGGGATTGTAGACGTTGAGGACTTACCACTTAATGTTAGTCGTGAAATTTTACAAGAAAATCAAATTCTAAAAATAGTAAAGGAAGCAAGTACTAAAAAGATTTTAAACGAACTTGAAAAGATGAAAAATAATGACTTAGAAAAATATACGACTTTCTTTAAAATTTTTGGCAAAGTGCTTAAAGAAGGGCTTTATGGCTTTGGGGATAATAAAGAACTTTTATTAAAATTAATGCTTTTTAAAAGCACAAAAAGCGAGAATTTGCGTTCTCTTAGTGAGTATAAAAACGATATTAGTGAAGGACAAAAAGAAATTTTTTATATCACGGGCAATAACGAGTCCTTGTTAAAAAATTCTCCACTTCTTGAAGAATACAAACAAAAAAATATAGAAGTACTCTTACTTGATGATGAGATTGACCCTATCATAATGCCTAGTTTAAATGAATTTGAAGGGCTTAAATTTAGTTCTATTAATCAACTTGAAAGTAATGAAGAAGTAAGCGATGAGAAAAAACAAGAATTTGGCACGATTGTGGCTAAATTTAAAGAAATTTTAAAGGATGAAGTTGAGGATGTAAGGCTTACAACTAGACTTCAAGAAAGTGCTAGCTGTATTGTTTATGATAAAAATCAACCTGATTTTGCAATGCAACAAATTTTAAAGCAAATGGGGCAAGAACAAAATATAAAGCCTATCTTAGAACTTAACCCAAATCACGCAATTTACGCAGGTCTTAAAAATAATGAAGCCTTTATAAGTGATATTGCTATTTTAGTGCTCAATATGGCAAAATTAAGCGAGGGTATGGGCATTAGTGACCCTGCAAATTTTAATGATTGTCTTAGTAAAATCATTAAAAAAGCATTAAATTAAGCTTACAAACCTTGTCTAAGACAAGGTTTGTATAAAAAATTTACAAGGAATAAAAATGAGTCTTTATTTATTAATCAGTGCCCTAGCCTTTTTAGTGCTTTATTTTGGTGTGAAAAAAGTAGCATTAATAGCCGATGAACAAGAAATTGCAAGTCCTATAAAAGTTGATATCTATCCTAAATTTTGCGATTATATAGATGAAAAAATAATAGATTTAAGAACTAAAATAGAAAAAGAAGAATTAAAATTAATAAATGAAGATGATAAGGATATATTCTTAGAAAAATTAGGGGATTTAAGTAGAAAATTAACCTTTATTCAAACAATGAATTTAAGCAAGAAAAATGATAATATCTGGCAAAGTGAGTTATTTGAGTTTTTTCAAAACCTAGAAAATTTAATAAATGAATTTATACAAAATGCAGAAGAATTAAACGATAATTTAAGGCAAGAATTTGCAAATAAATTTGAAGAACTTAAAAAAGATAGCAAATATCTAAGCTTAAATTCTCCAAATTAAGATTTTAAAATTCCATTATAAATTCTTTGATTCTTTGAATACCTTGTTTAATCAACTCATCACTTGTAGCATAAGAAAGTCTAAAATATCCATCCATTCCAAAGCCTATACCAGGTACTACTGCTACCTTTTTCTTTTCTAAAAGTAAGCGACAAAACTCAACGCTATCTTTTTGAATCTTTGAAATATTTATAAACAAATAAAAGGCACCTTGAGGCTTATAAACGCTAATTTTTGGCACAGTTTCTAACATTTTAAGGGCTACATTACGACGATTTTTAAATGCCTGTCTCATGTATTCAATGTCCTTATCGCACTCTCCTTTTAGTGCAGGAATGGCTGCATGTTGGACTATTGAACAAATATTTGAAGTACTTTGCCCTTGCATTTTTTTAATAGCCTTGATTAAATCCTTATTTTTACTTGCCAAATAACCAAAACGCCAACCAGGCATAGCCCCACATTTGCTAAGTCCATTTATAGTAACACTTCTTTGCAAAGCATCCTCACTAAGTGCTGCAAAGGCTTGAAATTTAACATCATCATAAACAAGCTTTTCATACATTTCATCACTTAACACGATAATATCAGTATCCTTTAAAACATTTGCTATGTTTTGCAATTCTTCCTTGCTATAAACTGAACCTACGGGGTTAGAAGGTGAGTTTAAAATTAAAATTTTAGTTTTTGGGGTAATTGCTTGTTTTAACTCACTGGCAGTAATTTTAAAACCATTTTCTTCCTTGCCTTCAATAAAAACAGGTACACCTCCTGCAAATTTTACCATTTCAGGATAACTAACCCAATAAGGACTTGGAATTATCACTTCATCGCCATGATTAATTAAACACTCAATACACTCAAACAAAGAATGCTTAGCCCCGACATTTGTAATAATCTCGCTAGTTTCATAAGATAGTTTATTGTCCCTTTTTAGCTTATATTGCACGGCTTCAAGTACTTGAGGCATTCCACTAACTACTGTATATTTACTACAACCTTGTTCAATAGCCTTTATGGCGGCATTTTTAATGATTTGAGGTGTATCAAAATCAGGTTCACCTGCTGAAAAACTTATAATATCTTCACCCTTAGCCTTTAATTCGCTAGCAAGTGCTGTAACTGCAAGGGTTAAAGACTCGCCTAGGGCAAGAGAACGTTCGCTTAATAACATTTTGTATCCTTAATTGATTTTGACTAATAATAACAAAAATTTGTATATTAGAATATAAATTTAACAAAATTTCAATATTTTTTACAAGCAATGTTTAAATTTATACTAGTTTAAACGCATTAATTTTTCAAAATCATAAACAAATTTTTTAGCCATTAATTCATAGCCCTTTGTACTTAAGTGCACGTCTTTTAAGGAAAGCTTTTGTTCTATCCAAAAATTTTTACCTCCACTATCTTGCATAAATTTATGCATATCAAATAAAATTGCCTTTTCTTCCTTTGCTACTTCATAGTTTAATTCTCTAACTAGTTTAAAATCAGGACTTAATTCATAGGTTTTACCCTTTTTTTGAGTAGTTGTAGGAGGTGAGATTATCATAATAGTAGCGTTTTTATTGTGTTTTTTTAAAAGTTTTATAAATTTTTTAAGATTAGCCTTATATTTTACCTTATCAAAATTTCCTGATAATGCATCATTTGAACCATAGGCTAGTATGATTAAATCATTTTTAAAAAGTTTTAACTCTGAGTTTAAAATTTTTTCATTCCATTGTAGCCATAAATCACTTTTTGCCCCATTTACAGCAATGGTATCTAAGACCTTATTATTTTTATCTCTTAGTATAAAATAGCCCCCAAGTTCTGCCCTAGCTTGTAGGGCCGTAATTTGCAAGGGAAATTTTAAATCAAAGGCCTTATAAAACCATTGATTTTCTTTTTTAGCCTTAAGTTCGTAAGTTTTATTATTTGCATCCTTGATAGTAAAGGCGTTTTTATTATTTAATGCCTTAAAAACAAAGCCTACCTTATAATTTTTTGAACCTAAAAGCTCGTCTGTATCCAAAGTAATCTTAGCCCCCTTTTTTGTAGCACTTGCGATAATCCCACCCATTGCATAGTCTTTATTTTGCTGTGCAAGTACCCTAGAATTAAAAAGCTCAAAGTCTTTTGAAGTGTATTTTATATTTAAATGTTGTTGATATTTTGGTTGCATAGGAAAGGCAAAACCTACGGAATTTGGCTTAAAAAGGACATTTCTAACCACACTTGGAAAAAAATCAGCTGCCATATGAGAATCGCCAAAAACGCGTATATAAATATCTTTATTAGCCTTAAGCTTTTTTTTAATAGTTTGTAAATTAGTACTTGAGGTATAATTTTTTAAAGCACTATAATTTCTAGTTTTTGCAAGCATTTCATCTATAATGTCTGCTTTTAATATACAAGAAAAACAAAGTAAAAAAAAGAAGATTTTACTCTTCATTAACTTCCTTGTTTTTGATGTGCTTTAAAAGCAAACTAGACATTTGCCTGCCACCAGCTGGCGTAAAGTGTACACCATCATCTGTTCGCATCTTTACGCTTTTGTTATCATTATCTTTTATATAGCTTGAAAATTTATTATTAATTGCAAAGGCTTGGCGAGTGTTTATAAAAATTTCTTTATTTTTTAGTACCTCTTCTCCATAAATTCTATTTAAAACCTGCATTTTTCGTTCAAAATCATCACTTTTTACAGGAGGTACCTCAAACCAAAGCACCCTTGCCTTGTTTTTCTTTGCAATTTGTATAATCTCATCAACCCTTTCAGTATAAATTTCTAACCAATCAGGTGTATTAAAATGCCTAAATATGCCGTCCCTTTTTATATCCCAGGGGTCATTTGCCCCAAGTAAGATAACTAGATATTTTATATTTTTATTAGCTAAAAAAGCTTTTTTAGTTGCTTCTGCCCAGTTAAAATATGATTTATAGGCAAGTCCTGTATTTTGCCTACTTAAATCAGTAACATTAAAGCCTAAATTCCTTAAATCCCTACTTAAAGCTATAGATACACCTTGCATTAAAGAATCACCTATTAAAAGGAATTCCTCGCCTTCTTTTGGGTCTATTATATTTAAATCAGCAAGGTTAATTTGTTTGCTTTCTTCCTTTTTTTCTTCTTCGCTTTCTTCATCTTTTTTCTCATCAATCTTTTCAGGTACTATGCTTTTATTTAAATCACTTTCATCTAAAATAACGCTTTCATTTAAATCATCGCTAAAAAATAAGGGCTCATTGCTTAAAATTGCACGAATTTGTTCAAGTTTCATCTTAAAGGCATTTGCCTCTTTTAAGATATCATTTTGAGGATAATATGAAATATGGTATTTTTGTTCTATATAAGAGCTAATGCTTTGATTCATAACTGCTACAACAAGTATGAAAACGCTAATCATAAAAATAAAAAATCTAAGCACTTTCATATGTCAAAATCCTGCATAAATAAATTGTGGAATTCCATTTGGCATAAAGGCAAAGACTAAAAGTAATATAAAGGCTATTATAAAAGGCTTTAGCACAAAAGGAGTAAGGTCTAAAATTTTAACACAATACTTTCTAAAATTCACAAATAAAGGATAAATCATAAAAAGTACAACAAAGCTTACAAGTATATAAATATCTTTATATTCTGGTTTCATTAAAAAATTATCATAACAAGCACTAATATAAGCAAAGGCATCAAAGACATCAGCATAATAAAAGAAAATCCAAGCAAAGCATACAAAATTTACGGTTAAAAAACGACCAAGGGCTGGAATTTTACTAAGATTAACCTTTTTTTCTGCAAGTAAGTGCATTAAAGCAACGCCAACGCCATGCAAAAGCCCCCAAATAAAGAAATTTATGGTATTTCCATGCCAAATTCCAGAAAGTATAAAAGCTATAAAGATGTTTACATACATTCTAGCCTTGCCTTTTCTACTACCACCTAAGGGAATATAAATATAATCTTTTATAAAAGTGGTTAAAGAAATATGCCACCTTACCCAAAAATCCTTTAAATTCTTAGCTAAATAAGGCATATTAAAATTTGGTGGCAAGACAAAGCCAAGCATTAAAGCAAAAGCACAAACTAAATCCACATAACCACTAAAATCGCAATAAAGTTGCACAGAATAAGCATAAATAGCACTTAAAAGTTCTACAAAATTATAACTTGCAGGTGAGTTTAAAATATCTTTTGCGTAAAGTTCTAAATAATTTGCTATTAATACCTTTTTAACTATACCAAAAACAAGCAAGATAATAATTAAATTTGCGTGTTTAAATTCCCTTAATTTATATGCTTGTTCGAAAAAATAATGACTCCTTATAATAGGACCTGCTATGAGAGTTGGGAAAAAAGATAGATAGGTTGCTAAATCAATAAATTTTTCAATACGATGATACTTATAAACATTTACAAGATAGGTAATTGAATTAAAGGTATAAAAACTAATGCCTATAGGTAAAATAACATCTACACTTATAAATTCTAAGCCAAAGATATCAAGTATACTTTCAGCACTACTTCTAATACTTGGATAATATTTAAAAACACATAAATTTAAGATAACAAAGGCTAGACAAGTAGCAAAAATATGCCGTTTTCTACGCACAAAAATTAAAAGTGCAAAATAATGTATAAAAAAGGTATAAACAAATAAAATCAATGAAAAATAAGGATTTATCAGTGTATAAATTAAATAAGAAAAACATAAAATAAGTACATTTTGTATCTTATAGCTTTCTTTAAAAAACCAATAAATTGCAAAAAATGCAATCATCAATATGCTAAATTCTAATGAAAAATAAGTCACTTCAAATCCAAAAAAATCGCCCCTAAGGGCGAATGTTATTTTTTAGATAATGCTATATCTTTAATGTATTGATCGGCCAAATAAACACCATGGCTTTGATCGCCTATAAGCTTAATCTTATCAACTATGCCTCTAAAAAGGGCTTCTTCTTCGTGTTGTTCGCTAACATACCATTGTAAAAAATTAAAGGTTGAATAATCTTTATTTGCTAACATATGCTCAACTAGTGTATTTATCGATTTTGTGATAAATTGTTCGTGTGCATAAGTTTTTTCAAAAACATCAAGCAAGGATTTAAAACTTTGTTCAGGTTTTTCTACTTGACCTATTTCAACATGAGAATCTGTCTCATTTAAATAAGTAATTAGCTTTCTTGCATGCTCACTTTCTTCTTGTGCATGGTCAAATAAAAATAAACCCGCACCATCATAACTATTTTCATAGCACCAAGAACTCATACTTAAATATAAATTTGCAGCGTAAAGTTCTTTGTTAATTTGCTCACTAAGCAATTTTATAACTTCTTGTGTAAGCATTCTTTCTCCTTTAAAAGTTTGTGATTAAAATAATACAAAAAGATTTTTTAAAAAATTTTTAAAATTTGACATTTTTGATAATCTTTTTCTACTTTTACACAATAATAAAACTAAGCATTTAAAGGGTTTAATTTAGGCATTTAAAAAAAAATTTATTTAAGTATTAATTTTAATTTTTTATTAATATATTGTTGTTAAAACTTTCATTTGTTATAATTTTTCAAAAATATCATTTTTTATAAAAAATATAAAAATAACCAAGGTTAAATAATGAAAAATAAAGAATATGCTTCAATTTTCACTATTAAGGACAAAATAGCTATTAAAAAATTTTTAAGTTTTAAAAGTGAAATTTTAGAAAAAATTTTAAATGATGATTTTGATGATATTTTATTTGTTCGTAAAACCATTACACACTCTGACATTCCTTGTTTTGCAAAACAAACTAAAAGTAAATATGGTCAAAAATACAATTTACTTTATTATTTAACCAACAAAGAAGCAACTAATTTAGGTTTTAATGAGATAGTAGCATAATCTAACATAAACTTGGGTAATAAATTTTTTAACAGATTAAAATTTTAGGCAAAATTATAAAAAATATAAACTTAAAAATTAATAGTAGTTTTTTTAAAAATTCGTAGTAAAATCCACAAAGGCAATAGCCTTTGTGAAGTGTTATTTAATAAGACCGCAAGCCATTCTAGCACCGCCACCGCCAAGTGCTGCTGGGTGGTCGCTGTGATTATCTCCTCCAACATGAACCATTAAAGAAAGATTTTTAAGCTCACTGATATTTTTAATCTTTGGTGATAATACAGGATTAGTTGCTTTTCCATCCTTATCTACATAAAGTGCAGGTAAATCGCCCTTATGTCCATTATCATCCCATGTAAAAGAATGATTTGTAGTTTTTGCCGGGTCCCAATGACCTCCAGCTTTCATTCCTAAACCTTTGTCATTTGCCCCACAATCTCCATTTTCATGCACATGAAAACCATGAACGCCAGGTTCTAAACTATGTAGGTTAGGGAAGAATGCAACTCCGTATTTTGTATTAATAGCAACTACTTCGCCAACTGCTTTATTGCCATCTTTGCCAAGTAAATCCATTTTGATTACAATGTGTTCTTTTACTGATTTTGGGTCAAAAACCTCAGTATTTGCAGCCAATAAAAAGCTAGCCACGGCCATAGATGCAAGAATAATTTTTTTCATTTGTTCTCCTTTAAAATTTAAGATGCGAGTAAATTATACAATAAAAATTTATTATTTAGAAAATTTTTTTTAAAAAATAATTTTATGCTTTTAAAGAATAAAATTAAAGTTCAAAGAGTTCAGGTCTTAATTTTGGCATAAGATAAAAGGCTTTAAGCATAGCCTGTCTGCGTTTAAATTCCCTATCTCCACAAAGATTTAAAACTTCTTGTATATATGTTCCATTTTTAAACATTGCCCCTATATAAATTGTACCTGATTTAATGTCTTTGCCATTTTTGTTGTCATTTTCATCCCCTGTAACCCCACTAATAGCCAAGGCAAAATCAGGTTTTGCAGTCTTAAAAATCCCTTTTAACATATAATAAATACATTTTTCGCTATATTCTCCATCTTGTTCAAGCACCACATTGCTAACGCCTACCCATTCGTGTTTTAAGCGATTTGAATAAGTAATGATTGAACCTTCAAAAATTTCACTCACCCCATCAATCTTAGTAAGCTCACTTGCACAAAGCCCACCAGTACAACTTTCTACAAAAGAAACTTTTATTTTACGTTCTAAAAGCCTATCCACTATAAATTTAATAGGGTCACTCCCTTTAAAAAATTTTTTATCAAAAAGCTTTTGTACACTTGCTAAAAAGCCATCCATCTTGCCATATTGTAAGCTAAAGGCTTTTATGAGAGTTAAATTATCCGTTAGCATAGTGGATTTTATATCAATTTCATAGGATTTTGCTAAGGGTTCAAGTAAGATTAAAGCACTTTCTTCATCTATGCCAAGTAAGGAAAAATAAGAAAAATTTAAATTTAACTCACCAAGCAATTTTGGCAATTTAGCCTTAGTATCAGTTTTTACTAAATTTATTTTACAATCTTTAAAATCACAAACAAAGCTATTTTTATCATAAAAGGCCTTGTCAGGCACTAAGGTTTCATCCTTTAAGACAAGCACGTCCTCGCACAAGGTAGCTAGAATTTTAGCCACCACAGCATAATATTCATTTGCTACAAAAATAGTTATATAATCATATTCAAGGCTAATTTTTTCAAGTAAAAAAGGCAATTCCTTATCGCTTGAACTTTGCATTCTTATGGAATTTACTTCTTTAAATTTATCCTTATAAACTCTTAAAATATAGGCCTTATAATCTTCATTCATAATGATATTATCGCCTATAATAAAAAGCAAATGATTCATTTTTTTCCTTTTTTTGCGTGATTATATCTTAAATTAAAGCAATTTTGAGTAAAATTAGAAATTTTAAAAAAATAGGTGGAAAAAATATGGATTACAAAGATACTTTATTATTGCCAAATACAAGCTTTGAAATGCGTGCAAATTTGGCACAACTTGAACCAGAAAGATTTGAAAAATGGTTTAATAACAATTATGCTTATGAAAAAATGAAGCAAAAAAGATTAAATGCTAAAACTAGTTTTACCTTGCATGATGGCCCCCCTTATGCTAATGGGCACTTACATATAGGACATGCCTTAAATAAAATTTTAAAAGATAGCATTGTTAAAACTCATTATTTTAATGGAGAAAAAATTCGTTTCACGCCTGGCTGGGATTGTCATGGTTTGCCTATTGAACAGCAAATTGAGTTAAATTTAAAGGGTAAAAAAAGTGAGTTAAGTAAAAAAGAAATTCGCTCCTTATGTAGAAAACACGCTACAGAATTTGTCCAAATTCAAAAGGATGAGTTTAAAAAGTTAGGAATCATAGCTGATTGGAACAAGCCTTATTTAACAATGACCTTTGCCTTTGAGGCCCAAATTTATCGCACCTTATGTACCCTTGCAAAAAAGGGGCTTGTGATTGAACGTTTAAAGCCTGTTTTTTGGAGTTGGGCTGCAAAATCGGCCTTAGCAGAAGCAGAGGTGGAGTATAAGGACAAAGAAGATTATTCTTGTTTTGTAGCCTTTGATTTAGATAAAAATAGCTTAGAAAAACTTGGGGCAGAAAGGGCAAAAGCTGTTATTTGGACTACTACTCCTTGGACACTGCCTGCAAATCAAGCCATAGCCTTAAATCCTAATGAAAAATATGTTTTAACAAAGGATGGCTTTATATTTGCCCTAGCTTTGCTTAAAAATATGATAGAAAAGAACTTTACTAAGGGTGAAATACAAAAGGAATTTAAGGCAAGTTTGCTTGAAAAAAATCACGCTATAAATCCTTTAAATCAAAGAAAATCAATGTTTATTTTAGGCGAACATGTATTAATGGACGGAGGCACAGGTTTAGTGCATACTGCACCAGGTCATGGCGAAGATGATTATTATGCTAGTTTAAAATATGATATAGAGGTTATTATGCCTGTTGATGATGGGGGTTGTTTTGATGAAAGCTTAAAAACTAAAAAGCTTTTTAATGAAAATGTGGTAGATGAGTTTATAGGACTTCATGTATTTAAGGCAAATGAGAGAATTTTAGAACTTTTGGGCGAAAATTTAATACATTCATCTAAATTTACTCACTCGTATCCATTTTGTTGGAGGACACATAAACCCGTAATTTACAGGGCTACAAAGCAATGGTTTATCACAATGGACAATAAAAAATTACACAATCAAAGCCTTAGAGAATTAGCCCTAAGTGAAATTTCAAAGATTAAATTTTATCCTCAAAATGCTATAAAACGCATTAGTTCTATGATTGAAAATCGCCCTGATTGGTGTATTTCAAGGCAAAGAGATTGGGGTACGCCTATAGCCTTTTTTAGAGATAAAAATACTAAAGAAGTTATTTTGGATGATGAGATTTTAGACTTTATAGCTAGTATTTTTGAAAAATACGGAGCTGATGCTTGGTGGGAATTTGATATTAAAGATTTACTGCCTGCAAATTCAAAATATAAGGCAGAAAATTTAGAAAAGGTATATGATATCTTAGATGTTTGGTTTGATAGTGGAAGTACTTTTAAGGCCGTTTTGCAAAGTGGGGAATATGATGCAGGTGAAAGTATGGCAAATATGTACTTAGAAGGAAGTGACCAGCACAGAGGTTGGTTTCAAAGCTCACTTTTAGTTTCTTGTGGAAGTGATGAAAAAGCCCCTTATAAAAGCATTTTAACCCATGGTTTTACCACTGATGAAAAAAGTCAAAAGATGAGTAAAAGCCTTGGAAATGTTATAGCCCCTGAATTTGTAGCAAAGCATTATGGTATCGAAATTTTAAGATTATGGGTATTTTTGAGTGATTATTCTAGTGATTTAAAAATGTCTGAAAATATACTTAAACAAGTTGGTGAACAATATAGAAAAATCCGAAACACAATTCGCTTTTTACTAGCAAATACAAATGACTTACAAAGCTTAGAAGTAAGCGAGTTTTCTTTCCTTGATAAGTGGATTTTAACCAAGGCTACAAGGGTATTTAAAGAAAGCAAGGAGTTATTTTTAAGCTATGAATTTGCAAAGGCCTTTAATTTGCTTTTAAATTTTTTAAGTGCTGATTTAAGTGGAATTTATCTTGATATTTGCAAAGATAGGCTTTATTGTAATGCCAAAAATGACAAAAAAAGAACGAGTGCCCAAGTTGCTATGGCTTTGATTGCAAGAGAACTTTTAAATTTATTAGCCCCTTATTTAACTTATAGCGTTGATGAGGCCTTAGAACATGCAAATTCTTTGATAAAAAAAGATGCAGTGGATGTTTTTGATTTAAGCTTAAAAGAAAAATTTAATTATGATTTTGGTATTGATGATGAAAATTTACTTTTAATAAGGGAAAAATTCTTTGAACAAATAGATATTTTAAAGAAAAATAAAGTTATAAAATCTACCCTAGAACTTCATTTTCAGATAACTTCTAGTCAAATTTTAGCATTGCCAAGGGATGAGTTGGCTGATTTTTTCTTAGTGAGTTTGATTGAAAAATTTGATGATAATCAAGCATTAGCTGAATTTGAATTTAAAAATGAGAAATTTAAAATTGTTAAGGCGAAATTACATAAATGCCCAAGGTGTTGGAAATTAAATAGCATAAATGAAAACGAACCTTGCCAAAGATGCCAAGAAGTACTAAGGAATAAATAATGTTTTCAAATCCTATTCCTCAATCCATAGTACTAAGTACTATTATAGTGGTATTTTCCCTTAGTGCAGTGGCAGTTTTTTTTATTAAATTAAAAAAGGATAAAAAATGATTACCTTAAAAGAAGCTTTATCATACTCACAAAACGAACTTGAGGCCTTAAAAAAAGAATTAAATGAAAAAGCTAAAAAAGAAAGAAAAATAGGGGCTTACATAGAACAATTTTTAAACACTGATTTAAGCCAGGTGGAAGAAAGTGGAATTCCTATTGCCATTAAAGACAATATCAGCGTTAAGGGTTGGGACTTAACTTGTGCAAGTAAGATTTTGCAAGGCTATAAGGCCCCCTTTGATGCAACTGCTATTAAAAATTTAAAGAAAAATGGCTTTGTGCCTTTTGGACGTTGTAATATGGATGAATTTGCTATGGGAAATTCCACTGCTACTTCATTTTATGGAAAAACTCTAAATCCTTTAAATTTAGACCATGTACCAGGTGGAAGTAGTGGAGGAAGTGCAGCGGCTGTTGTTGCTAATTTAGCTTTGGCAAGTTTAGGAAGTGATACAGGTGGTTCGGTTCGCCAGCCTGCAGCATTTTGTGGTTGCGTAGGCTTTAAACCAAGTTATGGTAGGGTTAGTAGATACGGCCTTGCCTCGTATTCTTCAAGCCTTGACCAAATAGGTGTTTTAACTAAGAATGTAGAAGATGTCGCCATTTTATACGATGCAATCGCAGGGCATGATGAACTAGATAGTACTAGTGCAAATATTGCCTTTGAAAAAACAGCCCCAAAGTTAAATTCAAAGGTAAAATTAAGAATCGGCGTTATTGAAAATTATGTAAACGGGGCTGATGAAGAGGTAAAAAATGCCTTGTTAAAAAGTATTGATATGATGAGAGCAAATGGGCATGAGATAGTGTATAAGCATTTGCTTGATAGTAAATTTGACATTGCTGCTTATTATATAATAGCAACAGCAGAAGCTAGTGCTAATTTAAGTAGGTATGATGGGGTAAGATATGGAAGAAGGGCAGATTGTGAAAATTTAAAGGATTTATATATAAATTCTAGGAGCCAGGGTTTTGGTGAAGAGGTTAAAAGAAGAATTTTACTAGGGACCTTTGTGTTAAGTAGTGGTTATTATGATGCTTATTATATAAAAGCCCAAAAGGCAAGGGCGTTTATAAAGGCAAAATATGAAGAAATTTTACAAGATTGTGATTTAATCTTTATGCCCGTAGCCCCTACAACTGCTTTTAAATTTGAAAGTACAAAATCACCTATGCAAACTTATTTAGAAGATATTTATACTATTTCGCTAAATTTAGCTGGACTTGGTGGAATTTCTATACCCGTTGGTAAGGATAAGGATGGCTTAAATATTTCAGCCCAACTTATTTGCAAGGCTTATGATGAACAAACTTTATTAAATGGTGCTTTAAGTCTTGAAAATATCATAAAAGAAAGGTGACAAATGAAGATTGTAAAACGGGCTTTGACCTTTGAGGATGTACTTTTACTTCCTGCTTATTCAGAGGTCTTACCAAAAGAAGTTAGCATTAATACAAAACTCACAAAAAATATAAATCTTAATATGCCTATAATCTCTGCTGCTATGGATACGGTAACTGAGCATAGAACAGCTATTATGATGGCAAGGCTTGGTGGACTTGGGGTAATCCATAAAAATATGGATATAAGCTCACAAGCAAGAGAGATTAAAAGGGTTAAAAAAAGTGAGAGTGGGGTTATAATGGACCCTATTTTTATAGGACCAAAGGCCAGTGTTAAAGATGCCTTAGAATTAATGGCTGAGTATAGAATTTCAGGCGTTCCTGTTGTAGATAATGATAAAAAACTTATAGGAATTTTAACAAATAGGGATTTGCGTTTTGAAAATGACTATACAAGCTTTGTTGAAAATGTTATGAGCAAAATGCCTTTAATTACTGCCTTGCAAGGTTGTACCCTAGATGATGCAGAAAAAATTTTTTCAAAACATAAGATTGAAAAATTACCTATAGTTGATAATAATGGCTATTTAGAAGGGCTTATAACTATAAAGGATTTAAAGAAAAAAAAGGAATATCCAAACGCAAATAAGGATGATTTTGGTCGTTTAAGAGTTGGGGCTGCTATTGGCGTTGGGCAAATGGATAGGGTTGATGCCTTGGTTGAAGTTGGCGTCGATATTGTCGTTTTAGATAGTGCCCATGGGCATTCAAAGGGCATTATTGATACCATAAAGGCTATTAAAAATAAATATCCAAAATTAGAAGTGATAGCTGGTAATATAGCTACTGCTAGTGCAGCTAAGGCCTTGTGCGATGTGGGCGTTGATGGCATAAAGGTAGGCATTGGACCTGGTAGCATTTGTACTACTCGCATTGTTTCAGGCGTTGGGGTGCCTCAAATTTCAGCCATTGATGAATGTGCGAGGGAGGCTAAAAAATATGAAGTACCTGTGATTGCCGATGGGGGTATTAAGTATTCTGGTGATATAGCTAAAGCACTTGCAGCAGGGGCTCATTCTGTTATGATAGGTTCGCTTTTAGCTGGTACTGATGAAAGCCCTGGAGAACTTTTTACTTATCAAGGAAGACAATATAAAAGCTATAGGGGAATGGGTAGCCTTGGGGCAATGCAAAAAGGAAGTAGCGATAGGTATTTTCAAGAAGGAACTGCACAAGATAAATTAGTACCCGAAGGCATTGAAGGGCGAGTTCCTTACATAGGGGCTATTAGGGATGTTATACATCAATTAATTGGTGGACTCCGCTCATCTATGGGTTATGTTGGGGCTAAGAGTATTGAAATTTTTCAAGAAAAGGCTGAATTTGTTGAGATTACTAGTGCCGGGCTTAAAGAAAGTCATGTACATGACGTTACTATAACTCACGAGGCTCCAAATTATAAGGTTCATCAATGAAATATGAAGAATGTATAAAAAAAGCAAATGAAGTGCTTGAAAAATTAAATCAAAATAATGAAGAACTAAGCCTTGATGAGTGTGTTAAAATTTACAAAGAAGGCTTAAAAAGCATAAAAACAGCAAGAGAAATTTTGCAAAATGCTAAATTAGAAGTGGAAAATATAGATGAATAAAATAGCAGCCTTGCAGTTTCCTACCTTAGCAATGAGTGAATCAAGGCTTGATTATTATTTAAAGGCATCAAAGGATAGTGGGGCAAATTTAGTAGTACTTGGCGAATATGTGATAAATAGCTTTTTTACTGAGTTATTAACCATGCCAAAATCCATGATATTAAAGCAAAGTCAAAGTAAAAAGGAAAGTTTAATAAGGCTTTCTAAAAAATATGAATTAGACATAATAGCTCCCTTTGTAAGTGTGGAAAGTAAAGGTTTTAAAAAGCTTTGTTTAAAGGTTTCG
The DNA here is from genome assembly GCF_008633895.1 of Campylobacter sp. LR264d. Taxonomy (NCBI): domain Bacteria; kingdom Pseudomonadati; phylum Campylobacterota; class Epsilonproteobacteria; order Campylobacterales; family Campylobacteraceae; genus Campylobacter; species Campylobacter sp. LR264d. The sequence continues at coordinate 100,836 of NZ_VJNT01000030.1, read as the reverse complement.
CCGACTATGATTAAAAGTTATGAACAACAAATTTTAATGCCTTATACTCACTGGAATGAAAGGAAATTTTTTAATAATAAAGTAAAAAATATTAAAATTTTTAGCTTTACTCATGGCAATCTTAAATGTGCCTTACTTTTTGGTTTTGAAGCACATTTTGATATATTTTGGCAAGAGATTATGGCTAAAAAAATTGATATTGTTATAATGCCTACAGCTTGTGCATTTGAAAGTAAGGATAGGTGGGAGTCTTTATTGAAAACTCGTGCTTTTTTAAATTCAGTTAATATTTTAAGGGTTAATAGGATAGGTTCTTTAAAGCAAGGCGAAGAATGGAATTTTTATGGTGATAGCTTGTTTATAAATGCCTTTGGAGAGATTGAAGATAGGCTTGGGAGTGATGAAGAAATGCTTATAATAAATCCTAAAAAAGCTAACGAGACTAGGAATTTATGGGGATTTGATAAAATTCTTAAAGAACAACAAAGCTAAATTTCAAGGCTTGAAATTTAGCTTAATTTTGCTTTTAAAAGCTCATTTACCTTTGCAGGATTAAAAGCCCCTTTTCCTTCTTTCATAACTTGACCTACAAAAAAGCCAAAAAGCTTGTCTTTACCACTTTTAAACTCATTTACTTTATCAGCATTTTTGCTTAAAATTTCATCTATAATTTTTTCTATAGCCCCGTCATCACTAACTTGTTTTAAGCCTAGTTTTTCAATAGCTAAATCCACGCTAGCATCGGTATTTTTAAAGATAAAGGCTAAGACCTCTTTTCCTGCCTTGCCTGAAATTGTTCCATCTTCAATTCTAGCTATTAAAGCTCCTAATTTATCAGCATTTACAGGGGATTTTTCTATGCTAAGTTCTCCCTTTAAAAGCCCCATTAATTCAGTATTTAACCAGGTAACACAAAGCTTAGGATTTAATTTTTTATCTATTAATTTTTCAAAAAATCTACTCATTTCAAGGCTACTTATAAGCAAACTAGCATCGCTATCTTTAATGTTAAATTCCCTTATATATCTAGCCTTTTTTTCATCGGGCAGTTCTGGTATTTTAATATTTAAAAACTCATCCTTTAATAAAACAGGCAATAAATCAGGGTCTGGAAAATACCTATATTCAGCACTATCTTCCTTACCACGCATACTTCTTGTAACTAGCTTTGTAGTATCAAAAAGGCGAGTTTCTTGTACGATTTCACTTTCATAAGTCCCATCCTCCCAAGCACTTGATTGCCTTTTTACCTCATAATCAATGGCCTTTTGTATAAAGCGAAAGGAATTTAAATTTTTAATCTCAACCCTTGTATAAAGCTTAGTATCGCCCTTTGGACGAATGCTAACATTTGCATCGCAACGAAAACTCCCTTCTTGCATATTTGCATCAGAAATATCTAAAAAACGAATAATAGCATGTAGTTTTTTAAGGTAAGCTACTGCCTCGTCGCTACTTCTTAAATCAGGTTCGCTAACAATTTCAAGCAAGGGCGTTCCACTACGATTTAAATCTACCTTTGAATGATTGCCCTCGTGTATGTTTTTGCCGGCATCTTCTTCTAAATGTGCCCTTGTAATGCCTATACGTTTAGACTTTTCATCTAAATTAATAAAAAGTTCCCCATTTTCTATTATAGGAATGTCAAATTGTGAAATTTGATAGGCCTTTGGCAGGTCTGGATAAAAATAATTTTTGCGATTAAAAACGCTTTTTTTATTAATAGTAGCATTTATAGCTTTTCCAAAGGCAACTGCTTTTTTTACAACCTCTTCGTTTAAAACAGGCAAGGCACCAGGCAATGCAAGGCAGGTAGGACATACATTGGTATTTGGTGCTTCTCCAAAAGAGATTGCACAAGCACAAAAAATTTTTGTTTTTGTATTTAATTGGGCGTGAACTTCAAGCCCTATAACCACTTCAAACATTTATTTTCCTTGAAAAATTTTTAATCCCTATTATATAAAATAAGTCTTTTAAGGATTTTAAATTTTAATCAAATTTAGTTATAATTTTTTCAATTTTTTTAACAAAGGAGAAAAAATGCCTCTACTTGATAGTTTTAAAGTAGACCATACTAAAATGAAAGCACCAGCCGTGCGACTTGCCAAAACAATGCTTACTCCTAAGGGTGATAATATTAGCGTTTTTGACCTTCGTTTTTGTTTGCCAAATAAAGAAATAATGAGTGAAAAAGGCACTCATACACTTGAACACCTTTTTGCTGGTTTTATGAGAGAACATTTAAATAATGACTTAGTTGAGATTATAGATATATCTCCTATGGGTTGTAGAACGGGTTTTTATATGAGTTTAATTGGAACTCCTAATGAAGAGATAGTTGCACGTTCATGGGAAGCTTCTATGCAAGATATTTTAAATGTAAAAAGCGAAGCTGATATACCTGAACTTAATATTTATCAATGTGGTACTTGTAAAATGCATTCTTTAAAAGAGGCTCAAGAAATAGCTAAGAGTGTTTTAAATTTAGGCGTTAGCGTTATGAATAATGAGGATATAAAACTTAAAAATTTATAAATTTGAGCAAATTTTCAGTTTCATTTAATAGATTTTTATTTATAATTTTTTCAAAAATTTCTTAACTTTGAAGGAGAATGTAAATGAAACTGATGTGCCAAATATATGTAATTTAGGGCACTTTTAGCTGCCTTTTGTAAAAGACAAGGAAAAGGTTGCATTTAGTTTTATTTATCTTTTGACTTTAATCACTTCTTTTCTTGTAAAAAAGTTGCTAGTTTAGCTTTATTAAATTTATTAAGGAAAAAATATGCAAAATTCGATTATATCTTACCCAAGAATAGGTGCTTTAAGAGAGCTTAAATTTGGAGTTGAAAAGTATTTTAAAAAAGAAAGTTCAGCAGGTGAGTTAAGAACTCTAGCACAAGAATTAAGATTTAAACATTTTAAAAGCTTGCAAGATGCAGGGATTGATTATATACCTTGTAATGATTTTTCATTTTATGATACCATTTTAGACGCTGCCTTTTTGTTTAACATAGTTGCAAAAAGATATAAAAGGCTTAATTTACCAAAGCTTGATGAGTATTTTGCACAGGCTAGAGGTTATCAAGGCGAACAAGGCGATGAGGTAGCATTGGCTATGAAAAAATGGTTTAATACAAATTATCATTATTTGGTACCAGAATGCGATGATGCCGAAAATATCGCCCTTGTAGGAGATAAGATTTTTAATGCTTATAAGGAGGCTAAAAAATTAGGTATAGAGGCTAGGCCTGTGATTGTTGGAATTTTTACCCTATTTAAGCTTATTAATTTTAGTGATGAAACAAATAAAGAATTAGCTAAAACTAAGCTTGTTAATGTCTATAAAGAATTGCTTAAAAAGCTAAATGATTTAGGTGTTCAGTGGATTCAATTTGACGAACCATTCTTAGTTTATGATTTAAGTAAAGATGAAATTTCACTTTTTGAAAGCTTTTATAAGGAAATTTTAGCAAGTAAAAACAATATTAAGGTTTTGATTCAAACTTATTTTGGTGATATTAGAGACATTTATGAAAACTTGCTTAAACTTGATATTGACGGCCTTGGGCTTGATTTTATCGAGGGTAAAGAAAGTTTAAATTTGGTTGAAAAATATGGTTTTTCTGATGATAAAATTCTTTTTGCAGGTGTTGTAAATGGTAAAAATATTTACAAAAATGATTATAATAAAAGCCTAAAAATCATAGAAAAACTTCAAAAAAAGGCTAAAAATATAGTTTTAAATACCTCTTGTTCTCTTTTGCATGTACCTTACAGCATTAAGTATGAAACAAAGCTTGATAAGGCTTATTTAGAACATTTTGCTTATGCTGAGGAAAAATTAATAGAACTTAAAGAATTAAAAGAAATTCTAAATTCAAAGGATGCAAATCACCCATTATTAAAGGCTAATGAAGAATTATTTAAAAAAGCTCCAAATAGAATCGATGAAAAGGTAAGGGAGAGGGTAGCAAATTTAAAGGATAGTGACTTTGTAAGATTGCCTAAATTTAAAGAAAGAATTAAAACTCAAACTGAACTTTTCAAACTTCCACTTTTACCAACCACAACAATAGGTTCTTTCCCACAAAGTGCTGATGTTAGGGCAAATAGACTTGCCTTTAAGCAACAAAAAATTTCAGATACTACCTATACTGAATTTAATCAGGCAAAAATCAAAGAATGTATTAAAATACAAGAAGAAATAGGGCTTGATGTCTTAGTTCATGGCGAATTTGAAAGAAATGATATGGTTGAGTATTTTGGAGAAAATTTGCAAGGCTTTTTATTTTCTCAAAATGGTTGGGTTCAAAGCTATGGTACAAGGTGCGTTAAACCTCCTGTTATTTGGGGTGATGTTTCTCGTAAAAAGGCCATTACTACTTCTTGGACAAAATACGCCCAAAGTCTAAGCCAAAAGATTGTAAAAGGAATGCTTACAGGTCCTGTTACTATTTTAAACTGGTCCTTTCCAAGAGAAGATATTAGCTTAAAAGAAAGTACTCAACAAATAGCATTAGCCATAAGGGATGAGGTGCTAGACCTTGAAAGCGTGGGAACTCAAATTATACAAATAGACGAGGCGGCCTTGCGTGAAAAATTGCCACTTAGAAGAAGTGATTGGCATAAGGAGTATTTAGATTGGGCCATTCCTGCCTTTAATTTAGTACATAGTGGGGTAAAAGAAAGTACTCAAATTCATACTCATATGTGTTATAGTGAATTTAGCGATATCTTAAAAGAAATTGACGCAATGGATGCCGATGTTATATCTTTTGAGGCTTCAAGATCAAATTTAAGCATATTAGATACGCTAAAAGCAGTGAATTTTCAAACACAAGTGGGGCCTGGAGTTTATGATATACATAGTCCTAGGGTTCCTAGTGTTGATGAGATAAAAAATACAATTAGAAAAATTTTAGAAAAAGTGCCACAAAATCAAGTTTGGATAAATCCTGATTGTGGTCTTAAAACAAGGGCTTATAAAGAGGTCATTGAAAGCCTTAAAAATTTAGTAAGTGCGACAATTGAGTTAAGAAAAGAATTAAAATGAGTGCTGAATTTAGCTTTTCATACGAGGTATTTCCTCCAAGAAGAGGGGATAATATCTCAAATTTAATTCAAATTTTTGATGATTTAAGTATTTTAAAGCCAAATTTTATTAGCGTTACCTTTGGGGCTGGTGGTAGTATAAACTCAAAACATACCCTAGAAGTAGCAAATTTAATACAAAATGAGTATAAAATCTCCAGTATTGTTCATTTACCTTGCATACATTCTAGCAAAGAAAAAGTAAGCCAAATTTTAAAAGAATGCCAAAGATTAGGCATAAAAAATATTTTAGCCCTAAGGGGCGATGTGTGCGAGGGACAAGAAAAAAGTAGGGATTTTTCTTATGCTAGTGATTTGGTAAAATTCATTAAAACCCAAGGGGATTTTGAAATTTATGCTGCAGCTTACCCTGAAAAACACAACGAGGCAAAGGATTTTGTACAAGATATACATAATCTTAAAATTAAAATTGACGCAGGGGTTAATAAGCTTATAACTCAAATGTTTTTTGACAATGAAGACTTTTATAAATTTAAAGAACATTGCGAAATAGCAGGTATTAAAGTGCCTATTTTAACGGGCATTATGCCAATTACAAATAAAAGACAGGTTACTAAAATTGCAAGTTTATGTGGGGCTAAAATTCCTCTTAAATTTCAAAAAATTTTAGATAAATACGAAAACAATCCCCTAGCACTTGAAGAAGCAGGAATTGCTTATGCGATAGACCAAATAGTTGATTTAATCGCAAGTGGGGTTAGTGGAATTCATCTTTATACTATGAATAAATCAAAGGCTGCGATTAAAATTTATAACACAGTTAAATATATGCTAGATAAATAAATTTGGCTAAGCATTATTTTTATAAAGTGCCTTTAAATTATCATAAGCGATTTGAATTTTTTCAAATTGTTCTCTACAATAAGCCTTTTCAATAGCACTTTTATCCTGGTGGAAATCTGGGTGATAAAGCTTTACCATAACAAGATATTTTTGCCTTATCTCGCTTAAATCATTTTGTGGGGTACACTCTAAGATGTTAAAATAATTATTAAAAAGCTTTGCTAGGGCGTTAAATTTCCATTTCATATTTTCTTTTTTGTGGATATTATCCCTAAAATCCTTATATTCTTTGCTATCTATGCAAAAATCAACACAATACTTTAAATGCTCACTCTCATCAGCAAAGGCTTCAAAAAGTTCAAAGGTAATTTCATCATTATATCTTAACATTGCTATCTTAGTGCTTTCATCGTATTCTACAAGGTGATTTTTAAAATAATTTCTCATATAGGTTAGAAAAATTTTTTCATTAGAACTTAGTTTCATTAAAATATTTTGTTGTGCAAAACTTACCTTAATAAAAAGCATAGGTTTTAGCATATTTTCTTGCTTGAAATTTAATTTAAAGGTCTTTAGGTGAGCATCGTTTAAATTTTCTATGTTTTCATTAGAAAGTTTTTTAAATTTTTGATTTAAAAGCTTTAAAAAATACCTTCTTTGTGGAATTTCACTCTCATCAAAGAAAGAAAAAATTTTATCCTTTCTACCCACAACCTTGCTAAAATTTTTAATAATCAAATCCTTAAAATAATGAAATAAAGATATGTCATCTGTATTGACATTTAGAGATTCTAAGGTTTGTACTATCTGCATTTTAACTCTCCCATAGAAAAACTTTTTCATCCAGTGAAAAAGTTCCTTTTAAAATTTCATTTGGTGTATAATCGGCTTTATAAGATAAAGATTGACAATTTTTTACATAATATCCTAAATATATGTAATCAAGTTTGTTAATTTTAGCTAATTTAAGCTCATATAATAAAGAAAGTTTACCTAAACTTAAATGCGAAAAATCAGGGTCATAAAAACAATAAATACTTGAAATACTATCTTCTAAAATATCTATAAAATCCACACATACAAGCTTTTCATCTATATAAAAATCAAGTTCAAAGCCAAAATTTAAAGAATTTGCTATATATAAATTATAATATTTTTCAAAATTTATAAGACCTTCTTTCCAGCCCCTTTTTTCACGCATTATTGTATGATATTTATCGTATAAAAAAATGTGTTCGTTTGTAAGTTTTGGTTTTCTAAGTATGAATTTAGTTTTTTCATTTTTCCTTAAAACCCTTTTTTGGCTTTTACTAAATTCAAAATTTTTTACATTTATCCTTAAATTTAAACACTCTTTGCAATCCTTGCAAATTGGCCTTGAAAAATAATATCCAAATCTTCTCCAGCCCCTTTTTACAAGTTCTAAATTCAATTTTTTAGAACAACCCACAATACACTTAAATTCCATTCTTGATTTTTTATCTGCTAAATAAGGGCACTCATCTTCCAAGCTACAAAAATCAATACTAAGCATTAAATTTTCTTAATATCTTCACTAGCTATAAATTCGCTAAATTCATCTCTTAGTTTTTTTTCCTTTAAAAAAATTTGTTTTAATTCATCTTCGTTATCAGACTTTTCTTCTTTTTTAACATCATTTTGCATTTGTTTTTTTATGTCTTTTAAGCTATCTAAAAAGTCCATTATTGCCTACTTTCTCTAATCTTTTTCAAGGTCGCTGCAATGGCTGCGATAACTTCTTCTTTATTATCTTGGTGCCTGTCTTCTGTATTTTCTAAAAGTTCTTGCATATGAGTTTCTATAAAAGAGGTATCAAAATAACCTCTTCTAAATTCTCTCATTTTACAAATAGCTATTAAAAAAGGAATTGTGGTTCTAATATCATCTATAACAAATTCTTTCAATGCCCTTTCTAGCTTATTTACTGCCAAATCGTAACTAGTTGCTTTGATAATTAATTTTGCAAGTAAAGAATCATAAAAAGGAGGCACAGCATAATCTTTATAAATATGACTATCCACGCGTACAGAAGGTCCTAAAGCAGGGTAGTACTCGCCTATCTTACCTGGGCTTGGAAGGAAATTTTTCCATACATTTTCAGCTGTAATTCTAGCCTCTATAGCAAAGCCTCTTGGCTTAATATCGCTTTGTTCAAGGTCTAAAATTTCACCCCCTGCAATGCGAATTTGGCGAACTATTAAGTCAACCCCTGTAATTTCTTCGGTTACCGGGTGTTCAACTTGAATTCTTGTATTCATTTCCATAAAATAAAAGCGATTATAATCATCTAGTAAAAACTCAACCGTTCCTGCATTTGTATAGCCAACCGCCTTAGCTGCAGCAACTGCTGTAACGCCTATTGTCTTTCTTAAATGTTCAGAAATTCCAGGACAAGGGGCAATCTCAATTACCTTTTGATGCCTTCTTTGTATAGAACAATCCCTTTCACAAAGGTGGATTATATTGCCATAATTATCGCCTATTATTTGAAATTCAATATGTCTAGGGTTAACCACATATTTTTCCATAAAAACTTCATCATTATTAAAATAAGTCAAAGCTTCTCTTTTGCAAGCTTCCAAGGAATTTTCAAGTTCTTCTGGCTTATAAACTACGCGTATGCCACGCCCTCCACCTCCTCCACTTGCCTTTAAAATAACAGGATAGCCTATTTTTTCTGCAAAGCCTTTTATATCAGCTAGGGTATGAGAATTTAGCTTTTCAGTACCAGGCACTATAGGAATTCCATTTTTTGACATTAAATTTCTTGCTATGTTTTTGTTACCCATTTTATGAATTACTTCTGATTTTGGTCCTATGAAAATGATACCTGCATCCTCACAAGACTTAGCAAATTCGTAATTTTCACTCAAAAAACCATATCCAGGATGTATTGCATCAGCCCCACAAGCTTTAGCAATTTCTACTATTCTATTTACATCTAAGTATCCTCTAATGGCATCAGTTCCTATTCTATAAGCTTCATCAGCTATTTTAACATGTAAGCATTCTCTATCAGGTTCAGTAAAAACAGCAACGCTTTTTATATGTAAATCTCTACATGCCCTAATTACCCTAACGGCAATCTCAGCACGATTTGCAATTAAAATTTTGTGAATATGTATCATAAAGCAACCTTAAAAAATTTTCATTAATTTTAGCAAAACTAAGTTTAAATTCTTTGTAAAAAGATAATTTTTATAAAAAAGCATAAACTCATTTTAGCTATAATTGAAATTTATAATTTAAACAAGGTCTTTAATGTGTGCAGATAAAAAATTGTTTTATTCTAGTTCTGTTTTAATCACCATAGGCATAATTTTTTCTTACTCGCTAAGTTCTTTTGCCGTGTTATATTTTGAATATGATGACTTTCATTTTTTTATAAGACAACTTTTTTTTGGTTTAAGTGGAATTTTAATAATGTTTCTACTTTCGCAACTTAACCCCGATAGCCCTTATGCAAATAAATTTATTATATTTGTGCTTTTAATATCCTTTATAAGCATTATAATCTTACCTTTTTTGCCAACCTCACTAGCTACTGCAAGTGGAGGGGCAAAAAGGTGGATAAGGCTTGGGCCCATATCTGTTTCTCCTGTTGAGTTTTTTAAAATAGGCTTGATATATTTTTTAGCCTGGTCTTATACAAGAAGAATTAACGATGATAAAAAGGCTATTAAAAACGAAATTTTAATACTGCTTCCCTATTTAATCGTATCTACTTTGATTATTGGTTATATTTATTTTACGCAAAATGATTTAGGACAAAGTATTATTTCTTTATTTTTAGTGTTTTCCCTAGCTTTTTTTGCAGGTACAAGTAAAAGGCTTTTTGCCCTTGGTGGTGTCTTTGTGTTTATCATAGGGCTTATGGTAATTTTTAGCAATCAAAGAAGAATAGAGCGTATAAAAAGTTGGTGGGGCAATATTCAAGATGCCTTTTTACCTATCTTTCCTGAGTGGATGAGTGTAGCTTTAAAGGTAAGTGAAAAAAATGAACCCTATCAAATTTCTCACTCCTTAAACGCTATTGCACATGGAGGCTTTTTTGGAGAAGGCCTTGGACTTGGTACCTTTAAATTAGGCTTTTTAAGCGAGGTGCATACCGATTTTGTTTTATCAGGTATTACCGAAGAAATAGGGCTTGTAGGGCTTGGCTTTATTTGTGTTTTATATCTTTATATGATTTTAAGAATTTTACGCATTGCGGGTCGTTGTGAAAAAAAAGAACATTTTATATTTTGTTCAGGCATTGCCTTGCTGCTTTTATTTTCTTTTTTTATGAATGCCTTTGGCGTTATCTCACTAACACCTTTAAAGGGCGTTGCTGTACCACTTTTAAGCTATGGAGGTAGTTCGATGTGGGCTATTTGTATAGGGCTTGGGTATGTGTTAATGATTTCAAAAAAGGTTAAATTATGATAGTTTTAACAGGTGGTGGCACTGGTGGTCACCTTGCTATAGTTCGTGCACTACTTGAAAGTGCAACAAAAAAGGGTATTGAGTGCATTTATATAGGAAGTGAAAATGGGCAGGATAAGGCTTGGTTTGAAAATGAAAACAAATTTAAAGCTAAGTATTTTTTAAGTTCAAGTGGGGTTGTAAATAAGGCTAAATTTGGTAAATTTAGTGCTTTTTTTCACATAATAAAACTTGCCTTTGAGTGTAAGAAAATTTTTAAAAAATATGATATTAAGGCTGTTTTTAGCGTAGGAGGTTATAGTGCAGCCCCTGCTTCTTTTGGGGCTTTATTTAGTAAAATTCCTCTTTTTATACACGAACAAAATTCAAAAAGTGGGTCTTTAAATATGCTTTTAAAACCTTTTGCTAAGGGCTTTTATTCTGCTTTTATTAAAAATCCTTGTCCTTATCCTGTGAGTGATAAATTTTTTGATAATGCAAGAATTAGAAAAAAACTTGAAAGTATCATTTTTTTAGGTGGTTCTCAAGGGGCGAGTTTTATTAATGAATTAGCTCTCAATTTAGCCCCCGTTTTAAATGAAAAGGGCATTAAAATCATTCATCAATGTGGAAAAAATGATCTTGAAAAATGTAAAAAGGCTTATGAAAATTTAGGAATTAGTGCTGATATTTTTGACTTTGATAAGAATTTGTGTTTAAAAATGGCTAAGGCTGATTTAGCTATTTCAAGAGCAGGAGCTAGCACACTTTTTGAACTTTGTGCAAATGCCTTACCTTGCATATTTATCCCCTATCCACATGCTACAAAAAATCATCAATTTTTTAACGCCCTTTTTTTATATAATCAAAACTTATGCGATCTTTTTATGCAAAATACACTAAGTAATGAAAATGTCTTAAAAAGCATATTTAGGCTAAATTTAGAATTTATAAGTTCTAAGCTTTCAAATGTGACTCAAAAAAACGGGGCTGATATCTTGCTTTATAGGGCGCTTAATCTTTAAATTTATATATCAAAACGCTATTATTATCATCATAAGATGCTTTTGGATATAGGTATTTTCCACGAAAAATTAGAAGTTGTACATGTGAATAATTTAAATCAAAATTTAAAAATGGCTTTATGGCCTTTTCAAGCAAGGTAGTACAATACAAATTATCCTCATCGCTACTTAAAACAAATTCCTTTCCAATCTCATTTTTTAAATTTTTAACAAGTTCTTCTTTTTGTACGTGGGTCAAATTTAATCTTTTTTATAGCTATGTTTTTTGAAAGTTTTAAAAAATCTTCAAGGCTTATAATTTCAACTTTATTTAAGTCTTTATCCTCGTAATCAGCACTTGCGTGAAGTATCATTATAGGGCTTGTTTTAACAATAATTCCTATATGATAAAAAGGACTTTGGCTAAGTTGTTGTATAATTAGGCTATCAGCCCCAATGCCTTGTCTAAAAATCAAATCTGCTATTTGTAACTTTGGAAAATCCTTTAAATCTTGTATTTTTAAGCCATTATTTTCAGTATTTTTAAAGGGTTTAAAAAAGATAATTATCAATAAAAAAGATATTAAGCATAAAATTAAAAATAATTTTTTCTTCATTTGAGTTTAAATTTTTAAGCATATAAAGGCTTAAAAATTTTTAGTTAAGTTGAATTTTCCAGCCATCTTTTGCTTTGCGAAGTCTAAAATTATCATCGCTACTTTTGCCATCTTTAAAATTCGTTCTAGCCTTTACCTTTGCAGTATCACCTTCTATTTTTTCTTCTAAAATTTCTACTGATTTAAGACCTCCATGACTAGCTGTCATATTTTGTACGCGTCCTGCTAACATTTGCATTTTACCTATTGATGCTTCTTTTTTTCCTTCTTTTTTAAACTCTTCTTTCATTTCTTCTTTTGATAAAAGATTAGATAGCATTTTTTCTGTTTTGTTATTAAAGGCATTATTAGTAAAATCTTTTACAACATCGCCTGGACTATCACTGCTACAAGCCACAAAACTAGCTAAAATAAGGGCTAATATACCCAACTTAAACATTTTTAACATTTTTTCTCATTTTTGTTAAATTTCAATTTTTTCATCAAAATAATTTTGTAATTTTTCTTTTAGTTCATTTTCTAATTTTGTACATTGTTTTTCTAATTCTTTATACTTGTCTATATGATTAGACTCGCTCATTTTTATCCCTTTAAATCAAATACAAAATTATATTTTTTTTTAATTTTTTTGAAATTTAGGTATTTTGAAAAATAATAACTTAAAAAACTTCTTTCAAACCCTTTTTTAAAGCCTTGTTTAGCTTATCTTTTGAAAGTTCGCCTTTTTCATTTTGCAAATTTGCAAAGTCTAAAATTATGAGTTTTACACCTGCCTTTTTTAAAAGCATTTTTTTAAGTTTATCTGTGTATTGTTTATGAATTCTTAAATCATCATCTGTAGTATAGTGATTATTATCAAAGTATTCTATCACGCAAAGTGGTTTTGAATGTTCGCTACAAGCTATTAAAAAATCAACAAATTTTCCACTCATTGCAAAACAAGCCCTATTTTTATGCTCTAAAATAGCCGATAAAGAAATTTGCGGATAAACACTAGCACTATGTTTATTTGCTATCTTGCAAAGTGCTTTGTAAATCTCCTTTTCTTGTTTGTTAAAGATATTTTTCTTTGTGCTTATCTCATCTTTTTTTATACTTTCTTCAAAACATAAATGACGCAAAAAATTAATAGTTTTATATCTTTCATCATCTGTTTTTTTAAGCAAATTTGCAACCAGGGCATCTTTGCTAAAACTAATTTCTTGTAAAAACTCATTAAGTAGATTAAATTCTAACATATCCTTTATAAGTTCATTTATCTCAACCCTTATTTTGTTTTCTTTTTCGTTTGATTTTAATAATTTTTTTAAATGCAAACATTCTTCTTTTAAAAGCTCATTTTCAGCACGAAGTCTTTGAATTTCCTTATCCATATTTTAATCCTTTATAAACTTTCTTATATTTTATCAAAAATTTTATTTTAATGCTTTAAATTTAAATTATTTTAAGCTTTTTGAAACGATTTTACACAAAATTAAAGGCTAGAATTTTGGTCCATTTTTACTTTCCAATTGCCCTTAATCTTTTTAAGCCTTATAGTTTGAACGTTTGAAGTTTCTCTTCTTAGTTCTATTTTAAGTATAACCTTAGCTTCATCTTCTTTTATTTCTTCATCTATTAATTCTATAAGATTAATCTCAGTATATCCATTTAGTAGTTTTCTATCGCTTATTTTATCTATATCTTGTTTTAAATCAGTTTTAATATAATCTTTGTCTTGTAATCTTTCTTCATCTAAATCAATTAAATCAATCATTTGTTTATAATTTTTATTTGAAGAGGCTATTATAAAATCTTGTGCTACCACATTTGGACTAGTTATATTATTATTTGAAATACTAGTATCTTCCTTGCTACAAGCTATAAAAATAACTATTATAAGTGCTAAAAAACTTAATCTAAACATTTTTTTTATTATAACCTTAAACCCCAATGGTTTAAGCTTTATTTATTCATGTTAATTTTCCAACCATTCTTTGTTTTATGAAGAGTGTAACTTTCATCACCACTACTATCATCTTTAAAAATTACTCTAACTTTTACCACAGCAGTATCAGTTTCACTATATATTTTTTCATCTAAAATTTCTATTGATTTAAAACCACCTTTTTTCTCAATTTCTTTTTTAATCTATCCTGCCATCATTGACATTTTACCTATAAATACTTCCTTAGTACTTGTTTTTTGCAATTCTTCTTCTGGTATATAAATGTGAGAAAACATTTTTTCCACATTGCCACTAAAAGAATCCTTAGTAAAATTTTCTACAACCTTACCTGGACCATCACTGCATAAAGCACATTAAAATAAGAGCTAAAAAACTTAACTTAAACATTTTTAACATTTTTTTCCTTTATTAGTTTTAATTCCCATTCATAAGCACTTTTACAAATGAGTTTTAAGTCATCAAATTTTGGCTTCCAAGAGGTTTTTTCTTTGATTTTATTTGCATTTGATATAAGAATGCTAGGGTCTCCTGGTCTTCTTTGTGAAATTTCAACCTTAAAATCAACCCCACTAACCATTTTCATAGTTTCAATCACCTCTTTTACGCTAAATCCATGGCCATAACCCACATTAAAAACTGAACTTTCATTATTTTGCAAATACTCAAGTCCTGCTAAATGAGCACTTGAAATATCATCTACATGTATGTAATCTCTTATACAAGTTCCATCCCTTGTATTATAATCATCCCCAAAGATAAAAATTTTATCTCTCTTACCTGCAGCACATTCAGCAGCTACCTTTATTAAAAGCGTAGCCTTGTCGTAGCGTTGACCTATATCAAAGTCCATACAAGCACCAGCCACATTAAAATATCTTAAAATACAATGCTTAAATTCTGGTTTTGCTTTGCTTGCATCCCTTAAAATCTCTTCACTCATTAATTTTGAACGACCATAAGGATTTATAGGCTGTAAAGTACTTGTTTCGCTAACAATCTCAGTTTTTGGCTCTCCATAAGTAGCTGCAGTAGATGAAAAGATAAAATTATTTACATTTTCTTCTAGACAAGAATGTATTAAATTTGTAGTGTTTATAGTGTTATTCATATAGTATTTTAAAGGATTTTGCATGCTTTCAAAGACCTCTATACTTGCTGCAAAATGAACCACTGCGTCAAATTTTTCTTTCTTAAAAAGTTCTTTTACACCCTTAAAATCGCTTAAATCTTGTTTTATAAAGTTAAAATTTCTTAATTTTTGTAAATCATTAATAGCTATACTTGAACCCTTGCTAAGATTATCAAGCACGAAAAGTTCGTGTTTTGTATTTAAAAACTGTCTTAGGGTATGAGAGCCTATATAACCAGCCCCACCTGTAATTAAAATTTTCATTTTTTATCCTTTTTTGTTATTTTAAAATAAATTTTTAAATTAGGTCTTAATCCTTTCTATCTCATTCTCACAAGCCTTAACAAAAATTTCCGTATAGCCCCTTTCTTTTTTATTTTTTTGCAAATATTCACTCATTTTAAAAAGATAATTCATATAATCTTCTTCATTTACATAACCCTTGATAAATTCATATTTTAAAAAAAGCATGTAAGTATTTAGTGTATCGCTTTCACAATATTCATTTATCTTATCAAGTTTGTTGTTATAGTAAAGTTCCATTACCTTATCGCCACTTATATCGTATTTTCCAGGTAAATTTGCCATAGAACAAATAGAATCAAGTGTCATTCGTCCACTACTATTAAAATTGCTTAAAATTTCTAATAAATCACAATGCTTATTTTCTGCATATTTTGTTCTATAATTATTCCATTTTTCGCTAGTATCAAGGTAAGCATGTGCCTTTACATTGTATTTTAATGCCCTTAAAATAAGCACGGGCATATCAAAACCCTTCCCATTAAAGCTAACAAGGCGAGGCCTACGTTTATTAACAAAGTGAAAAAAATTCTTTACCATTTCTTCTTCATTTTCCCCATTTATGTTATCAACCTTGATAAAACGACCAAATTTATCACATATTACCGCACAAATGCTTACTATTTTATGAAAGGGAATGGGTAAAAACTCACTGCCTGTTTTTTCTTTTTGCACACTTTGAGCCATTTGGCTAATTTCTAAATCATCACCATCAAAGCCATAAATTTTTTTAATAAGCGTTGTATCAGGGATTGTCTCACAATCAAAAACGCAAATATATTCTATATTGTTTTGCATCATTCATTACCCTTTTTTTAAAAAAATTTGTTAAAATCATAGCAAAAAATTATAAAAATTAGGTATGCATGAAAATAGCAATAGTTCGTTTATCTGCACTTGGTGATATTATCCAAAGTGCTATCGTTTTGCATTTTATTAAAAAAAATAATCCAAATATAAAAATTCATTGGTTTATTGATGAAAAATTTAAAGAAATTTTAGAAAATCACCCCTTGATTGATAAATTATACGCCCTGCCTTTAAAGGATAAAAAAATTTTTAAAAGCTTTAAGATTTTATTTAATGCTAGGAAAAATAAATACAATAGCGTTTTAGATTTGCAAGGTCTTATAAAATCAGCCCTTGTTTCAAGGATTTTAAGTCGCAATAGTTTTGGCTTTGATGCAAAAAGCTTAAAAGAAAGTCTAGCCCATAGCTTTTATAATCAAAAATTAAATTTATCTTATAGTGAAAATGTCTATGTAAGATACCTAAGCCTTGTTGCCTTTGCTTTAAATGCTGATTTTGAGCCAAAAAATATCATTTTTAAACAAAGCGTTTTTGAAGCAGATGAGAGTATCAAAGAAAGATTAGCTAAGAATTTAAATTTGAGTCAAAAAAATATCTTAATTCATGTGGGTTCTAGCGTTGAAAATAAAATTTACCCAAAAGAAAATTTAGCTAGACTTTGTACTTTGCTTTGCGATGATAAAAATATAAAAATTTGGCTTTGTCATGGAAGTGAAAAAGAACTTAATTTTAGCAAGGAAGTTTTAAAGTTAAGTATGCTTAATGGACAAATTGAAATTTTGCCAAGATTAAATTTGAAAGAATTAATAGCCCTAACTAGATTAGTAAGCTTAGTAATAGGAAATGACAGCGGTCCAACTCATTTGGCCTTTGCTATGAATAAGCCCTCAATTACCATTTTTGGACCAACGCCAAGTGCAAGAAATTTTTTTAAAACTCATATTAATAAAAGCATAAATGCTGGAAAAAAGGATATTGATGCATATCATATCGATAAAAATGATAATTGCATAGAAAACATAAACGAAAAAGATATTTATGACTTAGCTAAGGAAATTTTATATGACAATGATAGATAGGCTTTATTTAGGCACTTATTATGTGCTTAAAATTATAGTTAGCATTTTGCCAAATTTCATACTAAAATTTCTAGCTTATTTTGTTGCAAAAGTGGTATTTTTGCTTGATAAAAAGCACAGACGCATAATTGATATAAATCTTAGAATTTGTTTTAAGGATTTAAGCAAAAAAGCAAGAAACAAACTTTCTTTTAAAATTTATAATAATTTTGCAAATTTTGGTATAGATTGTTTGCAAAATCAAAACACTACAAAGGAAAAAGTATTAAAAAAAGTAGTTTTTGATGATGAAGAAAGCATTAAAAAGGCGTTAAATTCAAAAAGACCACTCATTTTAACAACAGCCCATTATGGAAATTGGGAGCTTGGTTCTTTAGCCTTTGCAGTAAATTTTGGTCCTATTTCAGTAGTTAGCAGGGGACTTGATAGTAAGGTTATGGATAAAATTTTAAGTAAAAATAGAATTCAGTTTGGCATAGAATTAATAGATAAAAAAAGTGGCACAAGCGTTAAACAAATGCTAAAAGCCTTGAAAAATAATAGAATGTTAGCCCTTTTAACAGACCAGCAATCTTCACACACCGAGGGCTTACAAATAAAATTTTTTGGCCAAGAAGTAAATTTTTTCATGGCAGCTAGTGTTATAGCTAAGAAAACAAATGCCTTAATGATTGCTTGTTTTATATATCAAAAAGATAATAAATATCATATAAAAAGCTTTGAGACTATGGATAGTACAAATCATAATATAGAAGAATTAACTCTTTATCAAGCAAGGTGTTGTGAAGAAATGATTAAATTTAAGCCTGATGAGTATTTTTTCTTTCATAGGAGATTTGATAAAAAACTTTACGAGAGAGACAATGAATTTAAGTAAAATTTCAGTTTGCATGATAGTAAAAAATGCCCAAAACCATATTTTAAGGTGTTTAAATTCGGTTAAGGAATTTGGTGAGATTGTAATAGTTGATAATCAAAGCGATGATAAAACCATAGAACTTATAGAAGAATTTAGACAAAATTATAAGAATTTACAACTTTTTTCAAGCGAATTTATAGGCTTTGGCCCCTTAAAAAACTTAGCCATTTCAAAGGCTAAAAATGAGTGGATTTTTTTAATTGATAGTGATGAGATACTTGAAAGTTTAGACGAGCTTAAAAACATAAATTTAAATATAAATTCTATTGTAGCCTTGCCTAGAAAAAATCTTTATAAAAATGAGTGGATAAAGGCTTGTGGGTGGGATCCTGATTTTGTATTTAGAATTTTTAATAAAAATTTTAGCAAATTTAATGATAATTTAGTGCATGAAAGCCTTATTTTACCAAAAGAAACGCAAAAAATTTATCTTAAAACTTCCCTTATTCACTATGCTTTTAATGATATTTCACATTTGATTACTAAAATGCAAAAGTACTCAACCCTATGGGCGCAGCAAAATTTACATAAAAAATCAACTCCTATAAAGGCTTTAAATCATGGTGCTTTTACCTTTTTTAAGCATTATTTTTTAAAAAAGGGAATTTGCTATGGCTATAAGGGTTTTATAATCTCATTTTGTAATGCACTGGGAGGGGTGTTTAAATACATGAAAGCCTTTGAATTAAGCATTCCTAAAACCTCTCTTATAATCACTACTTACAATCAAAAAGAAAGATTAAATTTAGTTTTAAACTCTGTAAAAAATTTAACACCTTCCCCCAATGAAGTAATAATCGCAGATGATGGAAGCAAGGAAGATACAAAAGAACTTATAAATAAATTTATGCTAGATTTTTCTTGTCCTTTAAAGCATGTATGGCAAGAAGATAAGGGATTTCGTGCAGCTAAAAGTAGAAATTTAGCCATAAAAGCAGCAAAAAATGAATATATAATTTTAATCGATGGGGATATGATTTTAGAAAAAAAATTTATAAAAGACCATTTAGCATTTGCACAAAAGGGCGTTTTGTTGCAAGGTTCTAGGATTATTTTAAATGAAAATGAAAGCGATAAAATTTTAAAAACAAATGATTTTACTTTGGCTTTTAAGCACAAGGATATAAAGGCTTTAAGAAGTAAAATACTTGCCTTTTTTATGTATAAATTTTCAAAAACTAAGGCTAATTTTTTTGATAAAAAAGAGATTGTTAGAGGTAGTAAGACTTGCAATATGAGCTTTTTTAAGGCCGATTTTAACGCAATTGATGGTTTTAATGAAAATTTTGAGGGCTGGGGCAGGGAAGATAGTGAATTTGTGGCAAGATTTTTATTTAATGGTGGATTTTTTCATAGGCTTAAATTTTATGCCATTGCTTATCATATTTATCACCTTGAAAATGATAAAAATATGTTAGATAAAAATCATCAACTTTACCTAGATACCATTAAAAATCGTAAAATTTTTTGGAAAAAAGTATAAATTTAGTCTTTATTTAAAAAGTACTTATATAATTTGATTTTAAATATATTTTAAGGATAGATAATGAAAAAAATTATTTTAGGAGTGCTTTTAATGCTTGGAATTTCAAATGCTAGCGAAAAAAGTATAATTTTAGGAGGAGGTTGTTTTTGGTGCGTTGAGGCAGTTTTTGAGACTATTGAAGGTGTTACAAATACCGAGGTTGGTTATTCAGGTGGACCTATGAATCCCACTTATAAATCAGTAAGTAATGGAGATGGCAATATAGAAGTAGCAAAGATTAGCTTTGATGATAGTAAAATTTCGCTTAATAAGGTGCTTGAGTTATTTTTTAAAATGCATGACCCAACTAGTCTTGATAGACAGGGGGCAGATGCTGGAATTCAGTATCGTTCGGCTATTTTTTATGAAAGTAATGATGATAAAAAAATCATAGATGATTTTATAAAAAACGCTCAAAATAGCTATTCTAAGCCTATAGTTACTAAGCTTTATAAGCTTGAAAGCTATACTAAGGCAGAAGATTATCATCAACATTATTTTAAGAAAAATCCAAATGCTGCTTATTGTCGTTTTGTTATAGCTCCAAAGCTTGATAAGGTTAAAAATCACTAATTTACTCCCTTTAAGTTAAAGAAATTTTACATTTTATTCACAGCCTTTTCACGCTGTGAATTTCTTTTTAAATGCCTATAAAAAGGCACTTTAAGCTTTATATTTTCACAAATTTTTTTTATATTTTTTTAAGGTTTTTTATGAATTTAAAAGAAAATGTGAAATTTCCTTAATCTTTAAAAAATTAAAGAAAAATTTAAAGAAAATTAAATAATATTTTTTTAAAAAAAGGATATTTAATGTTAAAAATATTTAGATTTTTTCTTTTAGTCTTTTTTGTAAATTTTTCTTTTGCTAACCCTAGCGAAATAGCTTCTCAAATGTTTTTTGCTATAAAAGATAAGGACAATGAAAAGGTAAAGTCCTTAATGTATATGGGCGATAAGAAATTTGAGAACTTAGAAAAGGCAGAGATTGACGCTGATATTGATTTTTTAGTAAATGCATTAAATATGGGCTTTAAGCATTATGGCGAGATTAAGGGTGTGGAAGTTTTAGAAGAAATAATAGAAAAAGAAAATGCTAAGATTGTTTTAAAATTAAATTTAACAAATGGCAAAACAGCCACCGAAACATTTACTTTAAAAAATATAAATAACGAGTGGAAAGTGGAATTTAAATTTTAAGTTTTTGTTATAATTTTAAAAACTACATTTAGGAAAAGGATAAAATGGATTATGAGACTAAAAGTGAAGTTATAATAACAAAAGCACAAACAAGAGACGAATTCTTACAACTTTTGATTGATAATCTTACTACTTATGCTATTTATTTAGATAAAAATGAAAAGAAATTGTTTTTTAATATTTTAGATCGCATGAATTATCAAGGTATTGTTATAACGGGTACTTCATTTAAAGGTTGCGTTAAGGGTTATATGTCAAAAAGTTCTTTTTATAGAAGTCTTAAAGGGCTTTTAGAAAAAGAAGTAATTTATGAATTTAATGATAAATTAGCAAAAAAATTTAACATAGGTTCCTATTTTAAGAACTTTTTTTAGTTAATCCTATTTTGATAGGAAAAGGATGCTTTTTTGATATAAAAAATCTAAAACATACTGTAATTACTGAGTATGACTTTAAAAATTTAGGAGTTAAAAAACAATTTATGGAAGAAGGTAAATACACAGATTATGAATAAAAAAAATATACAAAAACAAGTTAAAAAAGCTAAAATTTTAACTAAAAAGTTTAGCAAGGATACATTAAGGGCTATTAAGGAGATTGAAAATGGCGAGGTTGAAGGACCATTTTATAATATTAATGACTTAATGCAAAGTTTAGAAAAATGAGATATGTATTAAAAAATAAAGATATCGATATTTTGGAATTTGAAATTAAAAAAGAAGAAATTGATAAATTTAGGATCGAATATCATATTGTCAATTTTTTAGTTTTAAAAAAAGATTTATTGCCTATACCCTTAAATTACGAAGTTCAATTAACCAAAGATAATATAAGCAAGTGGATAGAAAAAAGAAAAATTCCTTCTAATAGGGCTTTTGTAAATAAAATTTTAAAAGCACATAAAGATTATAACCCAAATAATTTTATGTCTTATATAGATATTTCTTTTGGCTTATCCTTAAATGATACTTACTGGATTACGCCCTTTGATAAAAATTATAAATGGAAAGATTATAATCTTTATGAAAATAATTTTAGTGAAATTTTAGAACTAGTGGCTTTTATGGGTGAAAATGAAAGCATAAGTGGTTTAACTATTTCACCTGAGTTTACTACAAATGGCATGCTTAAAAAATGCTGGCATAGACTCAATGAAAAAATTTATTTGTATAAGGGAAATTTTCAAGGAAAAGAAGTATTTAGCGAGTATTATTCTTATCAAGTAGCTAAAATTTTAGGATTTGATGATGTTTTTTATGATTTAAAAGAATTTCATAAAGAATTAGTTAGTGCATGCCCTATATTTACAAATGAAAAAGAAGGCTATGTACCGATTTATTATTTTTTGCCAAAAGAAGAAAGAAAAGAGAAATTTTCGTTTAAAAAAGAAAAATATATTGAAGATATTTTTGGCAAGGAAAATTTTGAAAATTTAATGCTTTTTGATGCAATTATTGGCAATACAGATAGGCATTTGGGAAATTTTGGAATGATTATTGATAATGATACAAATGAAATTTTAAGACCTGCCCCCATTTTTGACAATGGCTTAGTCTTGTTAAATTTAATGCAAACACAGGATTTGAAAAATATTTTAAGTATTGCACAAAACTATACTACTAGCATGAATTATACTTTTAAACAACAACTTTCAATTTATGTTAGACCTAGACATGAAAATTCTTTAAAACAACTTTTAAATTTTAAGATTAAAAAACATGAACTTTTTAATCTTAGTAATGAATGGTTAAATGCCTTTGAAACTTTTATTAAAGAACAAGCCAAATTGGCCCTTAACATTTTAAAAGAAAAAAGCAAGGATTTAAAAACTAAAAAATTATCTTTTAAGGGCAGAAGTCGTTAAAAAATTTATAAGGAGTAATTATGCTTAAAGTTAGCATTTTTAGGGGTGTTAATGGGACAGGAAAAACTACTTTATATTATAAAATGCAAGAAGAAAAGATAAATTTAGGATATAGAACTAATGTGGATGAGATAGCCTAAAGCATAGGCGACCCAAGAGATAGACAAACTCAAATTAGGGCCTCAAAGATAGCCATAAAAATGCGTGATATGTATATTAATGATAATTTAAGTTTTAATAAAGAAAGTACGTTTTGTGGCAAGTCTATATTAAGATTATTTAATGAGTTAAAAGAAAAAAACTATAATATAATCTTGTATTTTATGGGGGTTAATAGCGTAGATATTGCAAAAGAAAGGGTAAAAATAAGAGTTAGCAAGGGTAAGCATAATGTAGCTTCAAATTTGATAGAAAAAAGATATTATGAGAGTATGCAAAATTTATTAAAAGTTACTTCCTTTTGTGATAATGTTTTTATCTATGATAATAGCAAAAATTACGAATTAATAGCACAAATAAAAAATAATGAGTTAAATTTATATAAAAATATTGTGTGGTTTGATAAATTAATTTCAATTAAACTTAATAAAAATAGGGTGCGTACTAGATAAAATTAAAAACTTAATTTTGATAATAATTTTATACAAACTCCATTTTTTAAATTTGTAGCCAAATATAAGGCATTTTCACTTTTATTTTTTTGTCTCATATGTTTTATAGTAAGATTATTTTTAAAGCTTTTATTGCTAATCATTCCTATAATATAAGCCTTTTTATTTATTTCATCTATGTAAACTCTTATATAAATATGGACCATGTTTTGAAGTTCTATTTTTAAAATTTAATTATATTTACACTAAATCTTTTATTTACATAGTTTTTATAATCTTCAATGCTATTTATTAAATTGTTTTTATCTATCCTTAAATATTTAGGATATGTTAAAAAATCATCATTTAAAATAGCTTGAAAATTTATTTTTTTTTATTTAATAAATGTCTTTTGTTAATCCTAGTTGATTTTATCTCACAAATATAAATTTTATTTTGCAAATACTCATATTTTAATTTATCGTTTATACTCCCATAAGCAAACTTACTTACTTCATTATTTATTTTATTTATGATTTGTTCTATATTTACATTATCATTAAATAAAAGACAATCAAAGGGTGC
Source organism: Campylobacter sp. LR264d (assembly GCF_008633895.1). Classification (NCBI taxonomy): domain Bacteria; kingdom Pseudomonadati; phylum Campylobacterota; class Epsilonproteobacteria; order Campylobacterales; family Campylobacteraceae; genus Campylobacter; species Campylobacter sp. LR264d. The sequence goes on along the minus strand of NZ_VJNT01000030.1, from coordinate 76,938 downwards.
GTGTTTTTTAAAATTATCTGTTCTAAAATCATTATAACTAAGTAAATTTAGAGTCTTTATATTAGTTTTTAAATATTGATTAACACAAAATTCAGCTATTTTTCCAAGCTTAGTATCTTTTTTCTTTGTTAGCTTATATTTGTTTTCTTGCCAAGTGTTTTGTGTACGGTTTGTAATCTTTTGTATATTTTTATCGTTTATATTAAATTTAGCACAATCAATACAAATAATATCTTTTATGTCAATCATTTAAAAACTTCTTCATCCTTTCTTTTGCTAGTTTGCAGTATTCTTTATTTATTTCACAGCCAAAGGCTTTTCTATTGTTATGAATTGCAGATATTATTTCACTTCCACTTCATACAAAGGGCATGAAGATAATATCTCCTTCATTTGAATGCGTTTGAATTATCCTATCGCAAAGCTTTTGGGCTTTTATAGTAGGATGGCCACACCTTTCAATGCTTTATTGAGAAGATTCCGTTATATCAGCCCATACATTAGAAACCCTTTTATGTGTATTTTTTCTAGGCTTTCCATTAGCCCCTAAGTCTTTTCTAGTAGATTTTTCATTAGTATAAGGGATATTAAAGGTATAATTTTCGCTTTTTGTTAAAAATAAAAAATCCTCCCTTGCTGACATATAATTTTTCTTAGTCCCTATACCACGACTATTTCTTTGGGTTATCCAGTTTTTAATCTTAAATAATTTTTCATTTTCAATCATAATAGCCACTCTTGCAAAGGTAAGTGGTTTATGTCCAACCCCACCCCATAATATCAAGGTCCCATTATCCTTTAAAATTCTTTGCATCTACATAAGCCATTTTTTACACCAAGCTAAATACTCATTCTTATCTTTAAAAACACCAAAATCAAACTCGCCCTTAATCTCAAAATAAGGAGGGTCTGCAATGATTAAATCTATACTATTGTTTTTTTAGCGTTTTTACATAATCAAGCATATCGCAATTAATGATTATATCTTGCATATTTGAGCCTTATTTTTGTGTAATTATACCTTTTATAGATTAAAAAATAGACATAAAAAAAAGCCTAGCTAAGCTAGGCTTTTAAGCAATATTTTGAAAAGATTCAATCCTATATCGTGCTTTTTAGCAAAAACTTTATATAAATTCCTTATGTTTAATAACTAATTGTTAAAAGAATATATTTTTAATTATTATTAATTTTTTGTTAAATTTCAAGCTAAATATGCTAAAATTTCAACTTTTAATAAAAGGGGAGTTAAAAATGAAAAATGTAATGATTTTAAGTGGTGCTGGTTTAAGTGCTGAAAGTGGTCTTAAAACCTTTAGGGATAATGGAGGCTTATGGGAACAACACGATTTAATGGAGGTGTGTTCTGCTACTGGTTTTGCTAAAAATCCTAGCAAGGTCCTTGATTTTTATGATGAAAGAAGGGCACAACTTAAAGAAGTAGTCCCAAACAAGGCACACGAAGTAATAGCCAAATTAAAAGATACTTATAAAGATAATCTTTTTGTAGTAACTCAAAATGTAGACGATTTACTAGAAAGGGCAGGCTGTAAGGAGATCATTCATTTACATGGCTTTTTACCCGAACTTCGCTGTTTAGAATGTGAAAATATCTTTAATATAGGCTATGAAAGTTATAAAGACAAAAGCTGTCCTAAATGTGATAGTAAGCATATAAGGCATAATATTATAATGTTTGAAGAACAAGCCCCGGCCTATAATACACTTCACAAACTCTTAGAACAAACTCATTTATTTATAGCAATTGGCACAAGTGGGACCGTTTTACCCGTTCATTGCTATGCTAGAATGTGCGAACAAAGCATTTTAAATGGCCTTGATATAGCCGAGTTAAGATCATGTTTTGATAAGGCTTATGAAGAAAATGCTAGTACGGCTATACTTAAAATTTCAGAAGATATAAGGGAATTTTTAGGTGCTTGAGGCATTATTAAATGGCTTGTTATTAGGTTTTGGAGTAGCAGTTCCCTTTGGTCCTTTAAATATCTTAATACTAACTTACGCATTACAATCCTTTAAAAACGCCTTTTTATTAGGGCTTGGGGCAATGTGTGCTGATATGATTTATTTTCTTTTGCTTAGCTTTGGAATTTTAAAATTTTTAAATCAAGATTATATTTTAAAAACCCTAGCAATATTTGGCTTTTGTTTTTTAAGCTACATAGCCTTTTTAATGCTAAAAAGTAAGCAAAAAAATTTACAAATTCAAAGTCAAAACATAAACGAAAGGCTTTTAAAAAGTTTTAGCAAGGGTTTATTTTTAAATCTTTTAAACCCCTACATAATAGGCTTTTGGCTAAGCGTAGCAACCCTTAGTGCCTTAAATGAACACGCAAATTTTATGTTTTTTGGATTGATTTTGGCCATTATTTCTTGGGTATTTTGCCTATCTTTTTTTGTGGGTAAATTTAGTCACTTATTTACGGCAAAAATTATACATATTATAAATTTTGTTTCAGCAATTATTATTGAATATTTCGCAATTATGCTAATATACAAAAATTTTTTTTAGGAAAAGATAATGAATGCAAAAGAACTTTTAATGGAGCTTTTAAAATTTAAATCAATCACTCCAAAAGATGATGGGGCATTAAATTTTATAGCCTTAGAATTAAACGAATTTGATGCCTTTTTTGTTGATGAAAATGGGGTTAGAAATTTAATTTTAAGCAAAAAGTTTAAAGATGAGGGCGAACACCTAGCCTTTGGAGGTCATATAGACGTGGTTTCGCCAGGAGATTGTTGGAATACTAGTCCTTTTAAGCCCGTTGAAAAAGATGGCTTTATTTACGCAAGGGGTGCACAAGATATGAAAAGTGGGCTTGCAGCATTTTTATGGGCTATGAGTAATGCTAGTTTTAATGGGGGCAGGTTAACGGCTATCATTACAAGCGATGAAGAAGGCGAGGCTAAATTTGGTACCTTAAAGGCATTGGAATTTTTAAAAGAAAAAGATTTATTGCCTGATTTTGCTATAGTGGCTGAGCCTACCTGCGTTAAGGAATTAGGCGATAGTATAAAGATAGGCAGGAGAGGTTCTATAAATGGAATTTTGCGTATAAAAGGAAAACAAGGACACGTAGCATACCCTGAAAAATGTATAAATCCAGTGCATGAATTTGCCCCACTTTTAAAGCTTTTGGCTGATTTTAACCTAGATGGAGGTAGTGCTGAATTTGCCCCCTCAAAGATAGTAATCACCGATATAAGAGGGGGTTTAGAGCTTAGCAATGTAACCCCAAGTGAGTTAAAAATAATGTTTAATGTGAGAAATTCTAGTCAAACTAGCATAGAAGATGTTAAAAATTATGTAGAAAAGATTTGTGAGAGTTTAAATTTCGAACTTTGCTTAGAACAAAGTTCCTTGCCTTTTCTTACAAATTCGCAAAATAAAATCGTTCAAATTCTAAATAAAAGCGTACAAAAAATAACCTCTGTTGTGCCTGAACTTAACACAAAGGGAGGTACTAGTGATGCGAGATTTTTTGCACAATTTGGCGTAAATGTGGCTGAATTTGGCGTTTGTAATGATAGAATTCACGCAGTTGATGAAAGAGTAAGCATTGATGAATTTGAAAAACTTTGTTTAATTTTCAAGGATTTAATAGAAAATTTTTAAGGATAAAAATGATAATTAATGGAGAAAAATTAGATTTTAAAGAACTTAAATTTGTGGATTTTTTAGCACAAAGAGGCTTAAAGGAAGAATTTGTAGCCTTAGAATTAAATGGCAAAATAATAAAAAAAGATGAGTTTAAAGACCTAGTTTTTAAAGAAGGCGATAGAGCTGAGGTTGTGCATTTTGTGGGAGGTGGTTGATGCGTATTAAATTTAATGGCAAGGAATGTACGACGCAGTTTCAAAATAGCCTTGATTTTTTCAAAACGCAAAGCAAGGATGAAAGCGATGTTTTTATAGTAAATGGCTTTGCTACTAAGGAAAATTTGCCTTTGAAAGAGGGGGATGAGCTTTTTTGCATACCTAAAAATACTATGCCTGATGAAAACGCTCTTGATGCTATGATGAGGGCAAGGCATACGCCAAAACTACATGATAAGCTTAAAAAGGCAAGTGTTAGCATATGTGGACTTGGTGGGCTTGGTTCTAACATAGCCATTATGCTTGCAAGAAGTGGGGTGGGGCACTTAAATTTAATCGATTTTGATATAGTTGATGCAAGTAATTTAAATAGACAAGCTTATTTAGTTAATGATTTGGGTAAGTTTAAAACCGAGGCTTTGCAAATTCAAATTAAGCAAATAAACCCCTTTATAAGCGTAAATATATATACTACAAGGGTTACAAAGGATAATATCAAAGAACTTTTTATAAATGATGATATAGTTTGTGAGGCCTTTGATAGTGCTCAGGCTAAGGCCATGTTAGCACAAAATTTTCATTCTATTTTTAAGGATAAAATTTTAATCTGTGCCTCTGGTCTTGCTGGATATGGGGATTCAAATTCTATTCAAACGCGAAAAATTGCACAAAATTTTTATGTTTGTGGAGATTTAAAAAATGCAGCTAGGCATGGTAATGGTTTAATGGCTCCTCGCGTTAATATCTGTGCAGCACACCAAGCAAATTTGGTTTTAGAACTTTTGGCAAGGTAAAAGGATATTTAACTGAAAGGAATTTAAAGTCCTTTAAGTTTATTGTTATTTTTTAATACAAATTCTTCAAATTCTCTTTCAAAATTATTATTATTTTTAACCTTAAAAAATGATAAACCAAGCAATTTTAGTATTTTATAATCAAAGATATTATTAATAATTTTAAATTCCTTATGATTATTTTCTTTCATAAAATCTTCTTTCCATTTATCTTTTTCTTCATAAATTTCTCCCTTAACCTCTAATATACATTCAACACCAAAATATTCACCATTTTTTTTTCTTTTGCAAACAATATAAAATCAGGTTCAAAACCTCTTGCTTTAACCACTTCTTTTCCTATATCAACATAAAGTAAATTCTTTAAAACGTTCGTTTCTTAATACAAACCAAGTATCATAAACATCATCTAATTCTTTTTTTTGTTTTCTATATAGTCTAAAATTTTAGTTTCAAGCTCACTATCTTTTATAATTTTATTGCAATAAAGCCACTCATAATTTTTATTTACTATTTTTGTTTCTTTACTTATCAATATAGTTTGATTATCTTTAATCTCAAATTTATGTACTTTTAAATCTCCTATTTTATAATTGACCATTACCCTATCTTTGTTGTCTTTAAATTTGTTCAAAACTGCTTTTGCAAGTTCGAGTTTACCATTAGTTTTTAAGTGTTTTTTTTGATTTGTGTGAAATTGTATTATGTATGTTTTAAATTCTTTTATAAACTCTTCTTTGCTTTCAAAATTAAAATTCTTTTTAAGTTCGTTAAATTCAAGTTCTATTATATTCATAGCCTTTAAAAAAAATCTTTCTTCTATATTAAAATCTTCAATTTTTTAGGAAAGTAACTTTCATTACTTTTTGCTTTTTGAGATTTTAAAAACTGCTCACTTTCTAAAATTTTATCACCTATTAATGCTATTTTTTCATCTTTTAATATACTTTTTAATTTTTCTTTATTTGCCTTTCGTTCGCTACTTTTAAGCTCGTATTTTTTATTGTTTACAAAATAAATTCTTTCATTTTTAATTTTTTCTTTTAAAGTAGGATTAATTTGTATTTTTATGTTCTTGCATATAATCTATCAAACCTTTTTGCCTAAGTTCGTTTTGAAGTTCGTTAATAAAAGCACTATCATTTGTGCTATGATAGCTTAGTTTTTCAAGATAAACAAGTTCTTTTTCTGTGATAGCCACATTATCAAATTTTCTTTTAAATTTTTCATCAAAATTATATATTAAAAAAGGATAATACCTAGCACCCCTGCATATAAGTTGGGCTTGCGAGGTAGTATCTTTTGTACTATTATCAAGCCTTACTATATCAAAAAGATTTAGCACATCCCAACCCGCGTTTAGCTTGTTAACAGCAAAAATTATCCTTATAATTGTCTTTGTCTTCAAGGTTATTCAAAACATCTTGCCAAGGTTCATCTTTTTTATCCTCATTTACACTTATAATAACTTCTTTTTTAAATTTAAGCTGTATTCTTTCAACAAGCTTTAAAAGATATTCATCCTTGAAACATTCTTTAAAAAATATATGGACTTTTATTGAAAAGTTCTTCACTTGTAAAAAGATTATTGTTATTTAATGTATCATAAAAATTTTTTATATCATCTTCTTTTAAATTTGATACAAATTCCTCAAATTTAGCTTGATTTTCTTTTGATTTAAAAATGGTATTGCTTTTAAATAAAATTACAGGTTTTATATATTCTCTATTATATTTATGTAAAACTAATTCCCTATATAAACTAAGCAACATAGCCCCTAAAAAGCGTAAATTTATATTATCATTAGGGTATTGTTCTATAAAAATGCGTTTAGAATAACCATCCTTGCAAAAATTCTTTAAATTATATTCAAAAATGAGTTTATCTTCGTATTTTTCTTGTACATTTTTATCATTTGGTATAGTTGCACTAAATTCAAACATTTTATTTTCTTTATTGCTTTGAAAAGCTTGTGTTATAACGCTTTCCCAATTTTCTTTTAATTCTTTTTCTTTTTTATTTTTTACACCCTTTGTCCCAGCGTTTAAATGATGTGCTTCGTCCGCTAAATATACAAATTCAAATTCTTTTAAATCATTAAAAGTTAAGCTATTTTCCTTAGGAATTTTATACAAAGAATGCAGGCTTTGTATAGTTGTAAAATAGATATTTATAGCCGAGTTATCGCTTTCTTGTAGATTAGAAATTTCATTTATTTTAACGATTTTATTATCTATCATAATCTTTTGTTTAAATAGGTATTTTGATGAAATTTGATTACAAAAATTATCCTTTGTTTTTTGTATAATAGGATTTGAATTTACAAAAAATACAAAATTTCTATATCCTTTTTTAAAACAATCAAGCATTAAAGCTGCCATTATCAAGGTCTTTTCACTGCCCGTTGCCATATTAAAAAAAGGTGATTTTTCTTAAAGCTTTCTTCATTTGTTAGATAGTATTTTAAGGCATTTGTTTGATATTCTCTTAAATCTTTGCTTAAATTATCTTTTATATGTTTTGGAATTTCTAATTCTTCAAGGCCCTTAGTGCCAAATCTTTCTTTTAAGCTTTCTTGTAAATTGCAACCCATTTTTTATCCTTGAAATTTATCGTTTATCTTTTTTATAAACTCATCTATATCAAGGCTACAATCTTCTATATCAGAATACAAAACATAATCCATATTTGTATCTAAAATTTTTCTTAAAATTTCTTTTTGCTTATCAAAGCTAAGTTTTTTAAATTCATCATCATTAAGCCTTTTAATGTCTACTCTATAATCAATAAAAGCCCTTTGTTTTATCTCATTAAAAATTTGTTCTAACTCATCGTTATTTTTGCATTGTCTATTTTTTCCTTAAATTTAGCATTTACAGGCATTAATTCACAATACAAAAACTCACCTCCACCATTAAAATTTAAAGCCTTGGAAACTCCACATTGTTCGCTTTGTACTACTTTTTTAAGCCTTTCTTTTGTGATACTTTCAATATAATCCATTTGTTCAATGCCTATATATCTTTTTTTCATTTTATGGGCTACTGCTAAGGTAGTACCACTCCCTGCAAAAAAGTCCATTACTAGGTCGTTTTCTTGTGTTGAAATTTCTATTATTCTTTTTAAAAGGGCTTCGGGTTTTTGTCCTTTAAAATTTACATTATTATTGTCTAAAATAATTTCTTCATCAAGTGATACAGAGTTTTTTTATTGCTACACTATCTAATTCATCCCATTTATTGTAATTCCAAGTATCCTCTAAGGAGTATTTATCTCCACGCATCTCATGATTAATTTGATAAAAAATTTTATTTATACTTATTTCATCTAATTCATAATTTTTAAATAATTTTATATTTTCTTTAGATTGTGGTAAAATCTCTTTAAAATCTTTGTTTTATATATGAATTTTATTTAATTTGACACTATTATAATTTTTAGAATAAAGCAAAATAGTATCATGGTTTCTTATAATCTTTTTCATGGTCTTATACCCAGATACAAAACCCATTCTCCAAATAATTTCTCGTTGAAAATTATCTCTGCCAAATATTTCATCCATTAAAACCTTTAAGTAATGAACTTCATTATAGTCCATATTTACAAAAATCACCCCATCATCTCTTAAAAATTCCCTTGCAATTTCTAAGCGATTTTTCATAAAAGTTAGCCAAGTAGAATGCTTAAATTTATCATTATATTTAAAGCTGTCATTGCTTGTATTATAAGGAGGGTCAATGTATATTAATTTTACTTGTTTAGCAAATTTAGCTTTCAAAGAATGTAAGGCTAAAAGGTTATTGCCTTTTATGAGTAAATTTAAAAAATTATTGTTTTCAAAGCTATTTAAGATTTCTTTAAGTTTGTTTGTATTTTCTCTCTCTTCATTATTAGAATCTTTGTTAATCAATTCAAAATTATAAAAGACCTTAGAACTTAGCAAAACATCAATTTTTGCGATTATATCATTGAAAAAAATTTCAGTATATTTTTTATCTTTTTCATCCTTGCTTTGAGAACCCTTTAAAACGCAATCCTTATAAGCAAAATTTAGAATAACTCTTGAATCTTGCTTAATGTAGCTATCTTTTTTAGTCCTAAGTCCTATTTTATTTAATATAGCTAGTATAGCTTTCATTTAAGCTTTTACTAGCTATAAAGCTTAGGAATTTTTCTTTTTCAAAAATGAAAGTATTAATGTTTTTAAAGAATTCCTTTTTATATTTATCTTTAAATTGTGATTTTTCAAGTAAAAAATCAAATAATCTTTCATCATTATCTAAAACATAATTTTCAATGCCCCTAAGCGTTTTAAATTCTTTTTATAAATCATCTAATAATGATTTCATTTTTTCCCTTTAAATAAACTCTACCACTTCATCAAAATCAAAACGCATTTTAGCTGGAATTTTCTCATCATTGCTTATTCCAAGGGCTATCATTAAGCTACTTTGCATCTCATTTACATTTAATTTTAAATAAGAATCAAGTTTAGCCTTATCAAAGCCTCCAATGGTACAAGTTGCGATATTTAAGGCATTTGCAGCGTATAATATACTAGCTAGTGCGATATGGGCTTGTTCTCTTGCATAATTTATTTTTTCAAAGGCGTTCATATTTTCTAAAAAAGGCTTATAAAGCTTTAAACGAGTGTTAATATCTTCTTCACTCATCTTTCTTTGTCTTAGCCTTTTTTCAAAATATTTAGCAAAATCAAGCCTTGAAACTATGATAATAACAGCACTTGCCTTTGCAACGTGGGCTTGTCCATTTGCAATAACGCTTAATTCTTTAAGCTTATTGATATCTTGTACCACTATAAATTTCCAAGGTTCTAAGCCTAATGAACTAGGACTAAGCCTTGCTACTTCTAAAATTTGATTCAAGCTTTCTTTACTTATCTTTTCATCCTTAAAATTCCTACAAGAATATCTTGTTTTAAAAATATCTAAACTCATATAAACTCCACTACATCTTTATAATCTAAACGCACTTTTGCGTACTTTGGCTCGTTTTTCTTATAACCAAGCGACAATATAACTGCTGTTTGAAATGGGTATTTTAAATTTAAAAACTCATCAACTGCCTTTTTATCAAATCCTCCTATCATACAAGAATCAATGCCTTTATTCATAGCTGCTAAGCTCATTTGCATAAGAGCTAAGTAGCATTGAAGTTGAGAAAAATGAAAAAGTTCTTTTTCATCCATTAAATCCGTATCATGTGTGTAAATTTTTAACACCCTTTGAAAATTTTCTTCGCTACTTCCTGTAAAACGGCGAATTTGACTTTGAGCGAATTCATCCTTGCTTTGTAAATCAGTTCTGGCTAGGATAATGATATTATGACTTGCAGTAGCGACATTTTCTTGATTTTGACAACATTTGCTAAGGGCCTTGTTTTTTTCACTATCTTCAATGACTAAAAATTTCCAAGGTTCAAAACCGTGAGAACTAGGGCTCAAAACTCCACTTTTTAAGATAAATTTTAAATCCTTTTGTGAAATTTTTCTATCATCAAAAAGCTTACAAGCATGCCGTAGTTTTAACATTTTTTTAAATTTCATACTTTCTCCTTTGTAATTTTAAAATTATAATCAAAAATAATAAATCAAAAATAATAAATATTTTTTATTGTATTTTTACGAAAAAAAAATATAATTATGAAATTTTAAATTTTCAAGGAAAGTAAATGAAACATACAATCCTAACCTTGCAAAAGCAAAAAGAAGATAATAATAAAATCGTTATGGTCGCTGCTTATGATTATTTTAGTGCTAAGGCCCTAGATACTGCCGGGGTAGAAATGATTTTAGTTGGTGATTCCTTAGCTATGGCTATGCTAGGTTATGAAGATACATTAAGTATTAGCGTTGATGAAATGCTAGTTTTTACAAGGGCAGTTACAAGGGGTGCAAAAGATGCCTTTGTCGTGGCTGATATGCCCTTTATGTCTTATCAAGGCTCACAAAAAAACGCCTTAAAAAATGCTACTAAATTTATAAAAAAAGGTAGGGCAAATGGCGTTAAAATAGAAGGTGGGGCTGAAATGGCAAAAACTATTAAATTACTAAATGAAGCAGGAATTCCGGTTATAGCACACATTGGTTTAATGCCTCAAAACATAAATAACACGGGTGGCTACAAGGTACAAGGAAAAACCATGCAAAGTGCACAAAAAATTTTAGATGATGCAAGGACTTTACAAGATGCAGGGGCTTTTATGGTCTTAGTAGAATGCGTACCATTAAAACTTATGCAAAAAATAACCCATTCTTTAAGCGTGCCAACTATAGGAATAGGGGCTGGAAAGTACGCTGATGGACAGGTTTTAGTATGGCATGATTTGCTTGGCATTAATACAAATTTTAAGCCTAAATTTGTAAAAAATTATGCAAATTTAAATGAAGATTATCAAGTAGCTTTAAAAGCTTATATAGATGAGGTTAAAAGTGGGGTTTTTCCTGATGAAAATTTTAGTTTTAATATAAATGATGAGTGGTTAGATAGGCTTTATTAAGGTTTAAAAATGCAAGTTATTAATGAAATTTCAAAAATGAAAGAATGTATTATCCAGTGGAAAAAACAAGGCTTTAGTATAGGTTTTGTGCCTACTATGGGCTATTTACATGAAGGGCATTTAAGTTTAGTTAGGGCAGGTCAAAAAAATTATAAGTTAGTTTTAAGCATTTTTGTTAATCCTATGCAATTTGGGGTTAATGAAGATTTAGCTAAGTATCCAAGAAATTTAGAAAAAGATACAAAACTTTGCGAAGAAAATGGCGTGGACATTCTTTTCATACCAAATGAAAAAGATATGTATCCAAGTGATTTTTCTAGCTTTGTTGATATTAATTCAAGCCTTACAAATTCACTTTGTGGCACAAGCCGGCCGGGGCATTTTAGAGGGGTTTGTACTATTTTAACTAAGCTTTTTAATATAATAGAACCTAATATTGCTTATTTTGGACAAAAGGACGCCCAGCAATGTGCAGTGGTTAAGCAACTTGTTAAGGATTTAAATTTAAATGTGAAAATTGAAGTTTGCCCTATAGTTAGAGAAAGTGATAATCTAGCTAAAAGTTCGCGCAATGTGTATTTAAATGATAGCGAAAGAAAGGCAGCGACAATTTTATCAAAGGCGATTTTTTTAGGGCAAAATTTAGTTTTAAAGGGTGAAAGAAATACAAAAATAATTAAAAATGCTATGCAAAAAGAATTAGAAAAAGAAAATTTAGCTAAGATTGATTATATAAGCTTAGTTGACCCTGATACCATGCAAGAATTTGATTTTATACAGAATAAAATTTTAGGGGCGATTGCAGTTTATATAGGCAAAACAAGATTAATTGATAATTTTTTATTAAGGGATTTAAAATGATGATAAATATGTTAAGGGCTAAAATTCATCGTGCTGTTGTAAAGGAGGCCAAGCTTGATTATGTGGGAAGTATAAGCATAGATGAAAGGCTTTTAAAGGCAAGTGGAATTTTAGAATATGAAAAGGTTCAAGTTGTAAACATTAACACAGGGGCTCGTTTTGAAACCTATACCATAGCTACAAATGAAGAGGGCATGATTTGCTTAAATGGGGCAGCTGCTAGGCTAGTTCAAAACAATGATAAGGTTATAATTATGGCCTATGCAAATTTAAGCATAGAAGAGGCAAGTAATTTTAAACCAAGGGTTGTAATAGTTGATGAAAATAATAAGCCTTGTCAAATTTCAAACTATGAAAAACATGGCAAAATATTTGAAATTTACAATTAATTTATAATAATACTATACAATAACGCACAAATTTAAGTTTAAGGTTTTTAATGAAAAAGAAAATTTTATTTATTTTATTAGCTTGTATTTTGATAATAGTTATTTATTTTTTATTCTTTAAAAAGGATGCACAAGGTGAAATTAAGGTCCAAGAATTAGGAAAATCAAATATAGAAGAAGTAATTCAAGCAGTTGGCGAGGTCTATGCTAAAGAACAAGTTGACGTTGGTGCACAAGTTAGTGGACAAATCATAAAACTTTATGTAGATATAGGTGATAAGGTAAAGCAAGGAGATTTAATAGCCCAAATTGATAAGGATAAACAACAAAATGAACTTGACATTACAAAGGCCCAGCTTGAAAGTGCAAAGGCAAATTTAGAAAGTAAAAAAGTAGCCTTTGAAATAGCCACAAAACAATACGAAAGAGAAAAAAAGCTTTTTGTAGCCAAGGCTACCTCGCTTGAAAGCTTAGAAACTTTAAAAAATTCTTATTATGAATTAAAGGCAAATGTGGCTGAGTTAAATGCCCAAGTAGTACAATATGAAATCACCTTAAAAAACGCTCAAAAAGATTTAGGATATACCACTATAACTGCACCCATTGATGGAGTTATCATAAATGTAGCAGTTGATGAGGGACAAACTGTTAATGCTAGTCAAAACACGCCAACCATTGTTAGAATAGCAAATTTAGACATTATGGAAGTAAAAATGGAGATTGCAGAAGCAGATGTTGGTAAGATTAAAATAGGGGACGTGGTAAATTTCTCACTTTTAAGCGACCCTGATACAAAATACGAAGCAAACATAGCCTCAATAGACCCAGCAAATACAGAAGTAAGTGATTCTACTTCTTCTACAAGTTCTTCAAGTTCAAGTTCTAGCTCATCTTCAACAGCAATTTATTACTATGCAAATTTTTTCGTACAAAACAATGATAATTTTTTACGCATAGGAATGAGTTTAGAAAATGAAATAGTAGTAAATAGCGTTAAAGATATTCTAGCTGTGCCTACTTATTTGATAAAAAATGATAGGGGTGGCTATTATGTTGATATTTTAGAAAATGGGGTAAGGACTAAAAAATATGTTACCCTTGGGGCAAAAGATTCTTTAAATACTCAAATTTTAGAGGGGTTAAATGAGGGCGATAAGCTTATAATGTCCCTTGACGTAAGTGTGTCAAAACCTAGGGTAAGATAATGATTCATTTAAAAGATATAAATAAAACCATAGGTCAAACAGCTATTTTAAGGGATATAAATTTACACATAGAAAAGGGTGAATTTGTAGCCATTATAGGACAAAGTGGAAGTGGAAAAACCACGCTTTTAAATATAATAGGCACCCTTGATGAGCCAAGTTCGGGCAGTTTTATTTTTGATAAATATGAAGTTACCACGCTTAGCAAAGATGATAAAGCAAGGCTTAGACGCGAAAAAATAGGCTTTATCTTTCAAAGATACAATCTTTTAAGCTTACTTAGTGCAAATGACAATGTATCCTTGCCTGCTGTTTATGCAGGAAAATCTACTTATGAGCGAGATGAAAGGGCTAAAAAGCTTTTAAATGACTTAGAATTAAACAATAAATATCTTTCAAGGCCAAATGAATTAAGCGGAGGTCAACAACAAAGGGTTAGTATAGCTAGGGCGTTAATGAATGGTGGCGAACTTATCTTAGCAGACGAACCAACCGGTGCACTTGATAGTAAAAGTGGTATTATGGTGCTTGAAATTTTAAAAGAGTTAAATGATGAAGGTCATACCATTGTTTTAGTAACTCACGACCCACAAATTGCTAGTAGGGCAAAAAGAATCATAGAGATAAAGGATGGTAGAATTTTAAGCGATAGCAAGGGTGGTGAGTTAAAACAAAGACCTCAAGTTAAAAAAATGCCAATTGAAAAAAAGACTTTTTTATTGCTTAAAAATCAAGCTTTTGAATGCCTTAAAATTGCTTATTCTTCAATCATTGCTCATAAAATGCGTTCTTTGCTTACCATGCTTGGAATCATTATAGGGATTGCTTCTGTTGTATGCGTCGTAGCCCTTGGACTTGGTTCTCAAGAAAAGGTATTAGCCTCTATTGCAAGGCTTGGTACAAATACCATTGAGGTAAAAACAGGCCGTGGTTTTGGTGATACACGTTCAGATACAAAAAGGCTAAATTTAAGCGACTTAACCACGCTTCGTTCCTTACCTTACCTTGATGCAGTAGAAGCAACGGTTAGTTCAAGTGGCATAGTAACCTATAAAGAATTATCCTTAAATGCTAGTGGGCAAGGTGTTGGGATAAATGAATTTAGTATTAAGGGCTATACCTTTAGTGCAGGGCAATCTTTTTCTGAAAATGATTTAAAAACGAGTGCAAATGTAGCTGTGATTGATTATAACGCACATCAAAATTTATTTGCAAATGTAAATGCTAGGGATATTTTAGATAAAAATATTATCTTTTCTGGCAAGTCTTTTAGAATTATTGGCGTTTTGGAAAAAAATACTCAAAGAATGTTTGATGATAGCACGGTTCGCGTTTACATGCCTTATACTACTATGATGAATAAAATCACTGGTTCAAGCGAGTTAAAAGATATAAATACTAAGATAAAGGATGATGCAGACCCTATTTTAGCAGAACAAGCTATTATTAGAATTTTAGAGATTAAAAGAGGACAAAAGGATTTTTTTACTATAAATTCAAATAGCATAAAACAAGCTGTTGAAGAAAATCAACAAACCCTAACCTTAATGATTACTTGTATAGCTATTATTTCTTTGATTGTCGGTGGAATAGGGGTTATGAATATTATGCTAGTATCAGTTAGCGAAAGGACTAGAGAGATTGGAATTCGCATGGCTATAGGGGCTAGAAAAGAAGATATTTTAATGCAATTTTTAATTGAGGCTGTTATGATTTGTGCTATAGGGGCAATTTTAGGCGTTATTTTATCAATAGGCGTTGTTTTTGCCTTTAATACTTTTAGCGAAAATTTCCCTATGATTTTATCAGCTACCTCTGTTATAATAGGGCTTTTAAGCTCCGTATTTATAGGCGTTATTTTTGGTTTTTTCCCTGCTAAAAATGCAGCAAATTTAAATCCAATAAGTGCCTTATCAAAGGAATAATATGCAAAAATTATCTTTAATATTTTTACTTATATTTTTAAGTGCTTGTGGGGTAAAGCTTACAAAGATTGAAGAAAAAACCATTACAAGAGATGAATTTAACGACTTAAATATAAGCAGGACCTGGTGGAAAGCCTATAACAATGAAAAAATAAATGAATTTATGACTTATATTTTAGCAAATAATTCTGATATAAATGTGGCTAGAACTACGCTTTTAACGATGATAGCAAATGCAAATTTAATTGATTATGATATGTATCCAACATTAAGTGCAAATTTTGGAATTTCTAAGAGTAAAAATTTAAATACAGGCATTACAAATTCAAGGGTTATTTCAAATAATTTAAATTTAAGTTATGAACTTGATATTTATGGCAAAATAGTCGATGAAACTAAGGCAGCTGAATTTAATGCAATAGCTAGTGCTTATGATTTAGAAAATTTAAAACTAAGTATTTTAAATTCGGCTATTAATGGAATTTTTGAACTTGCTTATTTTAACGATGTAGATATTTTATTAAAAGATTATGTTGCAAATTTAGAACAAATGCGCAAGCTGTATGTTTTAAAATACGAACTTGGCAAGGTAGAAGAATTAGAACTTTTAAGCGTAGAACAAAGTCTTTTAAATGCTAAGCAAAATTTATTAAGCAACGAACAAAATAAAAACACCTTGATAAAGACCTTAAAAGATTTAATAGGAGATGAAAGTGGTTTTTCTTACATAGAATATTTTTCAAGTCTTTCTTTAAAGGATTTTGTAGAATTAAAGCCAAATTATGACTTGCCCTTAAATTTCTTTTCATATCGCCCGGACGTAAAATCAAAAATTCATAATCTTTACTCAGCTTTTAAGGATTATACCAGCGTTCAAAAGTCTATTTTGCCAAGCATTAGCTTAAGTGGTGGTTTAAGTGGGAGCGATGAGAGCTTAAAAAATAGCTTTAAATTTGAGGTTTTAAGTGGGAGTATTTTAATAAATTTGCCTTTTTTAGATTATGGCAGGGTGCGTCAAAATATTAAAATTTCACAATTTGCCTACGAGACCTTATTATTTGAATATGTTCAAATTTTACAAAGTGCTATAAATGAGTTTTGGTTAAATACAAAGGATTATCAAAGCTATATTGCCCTTTATGCAAATTTGCAAGACATTTATACTAAACAAGAACAAATCACTAACTCATATTATCAAAAATACAGCCTTGGAAAAAGTGAGTTAAAGGATTATTTAGACGCAAACAATAGCTTAAATTCAACAGCACAAGAATTACTTCGTTCTCGTTATAATCTTTTATCAACAATCAATAGCTATTATCAAATAACCACTATTGAATATGAAAATATAGGCATTAGCGAGTTAGAACGATAAATTTAAATAAGATTAAAATTTTTAAGCTAAAATAAGTTTTTATTACACTTTCAAGGTTAGAAATGCAAGATATTTTAAAGATAGGAAAATTTGAATTTTCTTCTCGTTTTATATTAGGTTCTGGTAAATTTTCTTTAAATTTAATACAATCAGCCATTGAAGAGGCCGGGGTTGAAATTATAACCTTGGCTTTACGCCGTGCAAATGGTAGCAAGATAGCTAATATTTTAGATTTTATCCCAAAAAATATTACCCTTTTGCCAAATACTTCAGGGGCTAGAAATGCAGAAGAGGCCTTGCGTTTAGCAAGACTTTCAAGGGAGCTTGGTTGTGGTGAGCTTATAAAGATAGAGATTATTAATGATAGCAAGTATTTATTGCCTGATAATTATGAAACTATAAAGGCAGTTGAGTTATTAGCAAAGGATGGCTTTACGCCCTTGCCTTATATGAGTGCTGATTTATACGCTGCTAGAAGTATGCAAGATGCAGGGGCAGCTGCTATTATGCCCTTAGCAGCTCCAATAGGTAGCAATAAGGGACTTTGTGCTAAGGAATTTATCCAAATTTTATTAAATGAGATTGATTTACCTATAATAGTTGATGCAGGTATTGGAAACCCTGCACAAGCTTGTGAGGCTATGCAAATGGGGGTAAGTGCTATTATGGCAAATACTGCCATTGCAGAGGCTAATAATATAGCATGCATGGCAAAGGCCTTTGCTTTAGGGGTTAGGGCAGGTAGACTTGCTTATTTATCAGGTCTTGCTAGTATAAATAATGCAAGACCTAGTTCGCCAGTTACAGGCTTTTTAAGAGATTAAATGCTTGAGAATCAATTATTAAAATCTCCACTTTTTAAAAGAATTCAAGCCTTAAAAGAATGCGATTTAAATGCTAAATTTAGTCTTAGTAAAAACGTTGATATAGCTATTAATAAAGATAAGGACAAAGAAATTTTAGATTTAGCTAAGGAATTAAAGCCTTGGCGAAAAGGACCCTTTAAAATAGGTGATTTGTTTATAGATAGCGAGTGGCAAAGTTTTATTAAATTTGATATTTTAAGACCATATTTAGATATTTTAAAGGATAAAAATGTAGCTGATATAGGTTGCAATAATGGCTATTATATGTTTAAAATGCTTGAATTTAACCCAAAAAGCATAACCGGCTTTGACCCAAGCATTAAATATCGCTTACAATTTGAGTTAATAAATTCCTTAATTAAAACAGATATCAAATACGAGCTTTTAGGTGTTGAAAATTTACCAAGTTATGAAAAAAAATTTGATATTATCTTTTGTTTAGGCGTGATTTATCACAGAAGCGACCCTATAAAAATGTTAAAGGATTTAAAAAAAGGCTTAAACGATAAAGGAGTAGTGTTTTTAGATACTATGTATATAGATGATGAAAGAGAGGTTGCACTAATTCCTAGAAAAACTTATTCAAAAATATCAAATATTTATTTCATTCCGTCGATATTAGCTTTAAGAAATTGGTGCGAACGGGCTGGTTTTGTAGACTTTGAAATTCTTGCAAAAAAGGCAACTAGCACTGATGAACAACGTAAAACGCAGTGGATTGATTCTTATTCTTTGGGTGATTTTTTAGATCCAAATGATAGCAGTTTAACTTTCGAGGGTTATGAGAGTCCAAAACGTGTTTATGTTAAATTAAAGGTTTAAATATGGCAAAAAAAGAACAAAACTACGAAGAATTCGCCCAGCTTGAGGAATTTGCTACGCAAGAAGATATAACCCGTGTTAAATCTGAGCTTTTAGTATGTCCTGAGTTAAATACAGCAGTTAGTGGTACTATAATAGAACTTTCAAAAAATCACGCAAAATCCGTACTTATAACTGCCCCTGATATGATAGTAGATGACCAAGGCTTAGTTTTTGATGGTTATATCTTTGCAGCGGCCAATTATGTAGCACAAGCAGCTATTAATAAAGAGTATTCTGTTTTAATCGGTTCTCGTTGCTTTTTTTATGCACCTTTAAAACTTGGAGACGTACTTGAACTTGAAGCCCATGCACTTTTTGATGAAACTTCTAAAAAAAGAGATGTTAGAGTGGTTGGACATGTTAAGGAGATAAAGGTTTTTGAATCTACCTTGCAAATTGTAGTAACTGATGAGCATATATTTAGGCTTAAAAGACCACCTTCAACTACAAATGCTAAATCAGAAGAAGAAGCAGCTGAAACCATTGCTGTTAATACTGGCGTTATGCCAAATATGCCAGGGGCTAAGGTTAATTAAGCTTTTTTCTAACCTCGCTTGGTGTTTGTGGGATATCTATCCAATTTTCAGGGCAATCCTTATGATAGGTCCCACTTGCATCATAATACTCCACACAATCACTATAATAACGATTTCCTATCCCTCTTTCATTTACAAAACATGCACTAAAACTTAGCATTATTGTGATAATTAAGCTTATTTTTAAAAGTATCTTATAAAGCATTTTTAACCTTTTTTATTTTTGAAATCTTAGCATTATTTAATTAATAAATTTTTATAATTTTTACTTGACTTATAGCTAGTATTAAGTTTTATAATTTCAATTTTAAAAGGAGAAAAAATGAACTCATATAGCAAAAGAAATTCCCCAAGTAAAAGTACTAACCGTGATATTTTTATACGCGACATAGAAGGTGAGTTAATCGATACAAAAACTAAGGAATTTGAAAAGATTAGAGATATTATTTTAGAAACTGCAAGGCTTACAAATGAGCTAAATAATGGCAATCATAGCGAAGAAAAAATAAGAGAACTTTTTAGTAAAATCATAGGAAAAGAAGTTGATAGCAGTGCGTGGATAATCCCTCCTTTTTATGTAGATTATGGTAAAAATATTAGCATAGGTAAGAATTTTTTTATGAATCAGTGTTGTACCTTTATGGATAGGGGTGGCATTAGTATAGGAGATGACGTTCTTATCGGTCCAAAATGCAATATCGTTACCATAAATCACGATATTAACCCTTATAATCGCCACTCTACTTTTAATAAGCCCATTGTCATAGGCAATAGAGTATGGCTTGGGGTTAATGTTACCATTTGTCCAAATGTGACAATAGGGGATAATTCTATAATTGCTGCAGGAAGCGTGGTGACAAAGGACGTGCCTGAAAATGTGATTGTGGCTGGAAATCCTGCAAGGATTATAAAGCAAATTTGATTAATTTTTCTTAATTAAGTTATTTTTTTTACGCCATTCATAAGGACTTACAGGGTTTTTATCTGCCCAAAGTCCTAATTTATTTTCCTTTGCGATTTTTTCATCATCCTTATAAATATCGCTGTAATAAATATAGGCATGGGCGTATCCAAATCTAACCATTTTTTTATTAATATCTTCATTATTAAGCTTAATAATGGCTAAAATTCTATTGTATTTATCCTTATCTTTTTTAAATACTTCAACTTGCTTTTTATCTATCAAAGAACTTAAAAAAAGCTTTGATTCTTCCCCAAATTCTTGTTTTAACTCGGGTGCATCAATGCCAAAAAAGCGAATCTTGCTTTTTTCATTTTGATATGAAATTTCAATGGTATCACCATCAATAACCCTTAAAACTTGGGCACTAAAATGCTCACCTTCTTGGCTAAATTCTTGCATTAAAAATAAGGCTAGACTTATTATTAATAGTATGAAAAGCTGTTTTGGATTGCTTAAAAGTCTTCTTAAATTTAGTATATTTTTTCTTGTTATTCTCATTGTATGCCTAAAATTCATTAAAATATGCCATAATTTTAACAAAGGAGTATAAATGAAAGAAGTTTTAGAAAATTTTGAAAAAATTAGTCAGATTCCTCATTGCAGTTTTGAAACTGAAAAACTAAGGGATTTTTTAATAGAATTTGCAAAAGATAAAAATTGCATTGTAAAAAGTGATAAGGCTGGAAATATCCATTGTATTAAAGGGGAGCCTAAAATTTGTTTGCAAAGTCATTATGATATGGTTTGTATGGGGGAAGCCCCAAATATAAAACTTTATGAAGAAAATGGCTTTTTAAAGGCTAAAAACTCATCATTAGGAGCAGATAACGGCATAGGAGTAGCTATTATTATGCAGGTTATGAGTGAGTTTGATAATTTTGAGTGTTTGCTTACAAATAACGAAGAAGTAGGACTTCTTGGGGCTAAGAATTTAGAGCTTAAACTTCATTCAAAAATGCTTTTAAATTTAGACCACGAAGATGAAAAAGATATTATAGTAAGTTGTGCTGGAGGTCTTGATATAGATACTAGTTTGAAAGTTCATTTTAAAAAAAGTTGCGGTTATGTTTATGAGCTAAACGCAAGGAATTTTAAGGGTGGGCATTCTGGCATTGATATTGTAGAAAATCGTAAAAATTCCATTAAAGAAATGGCTAAATTTATAGCCTTAAATAGTGGCGAAATAATTAAATTTAATGGCGGGGAAAGGATAAATTCTATAGCAAAAAATGCCAGGGTATTAGTTTTATTTAAAGAAAAGATTAAAGAAAATGAGTTTATAGAACTTAAATTCAAGGGTAAAAAATGCGTAAGGGTTGTAAAAGAAAGTAAGTTTTTACTAAATATCATAAATTCCTTTTCTCAAGGGGTTAGGTCTTATAATAAAAATTTAAACATAGTTGAAAGCAGTATAAATTTATCCCTTTTAAAAATGAAAAAAAAGGTGGTTAAATTTAGCCTTTTTGCCAGGTCAAATAATTTAGAAGCCTTGAAAAATTTGGAATTTGAAACAAAGGCTCATTTTAATGATTTTAAAATAAAAACTTATAATTTTTACGCACCTTGGCAGGGTGGGGAAAATGAACTTAGTAAAATGTTATTAGATGAGCTTAAAAAAGAGATTAAAGAGGCTAGAATTTCAGCAATCCATGCTGGTTTGGAATGTGGCATAATAGAACAAAAACAAGATTTAATCTGTGCTTGTATAGGACCAAATATTTATAATCCTCATTCAACGGATGAAAGGTGTGAGTTAGCCTCTATTGAACGCATTAAAAGGGCGGTGTTTTCTTTGCTTAAAAGGATTTATTCTTAAATTCCTTTCTCCCCCTTGTCATCATAAAGCTTTGTTCAAAAAATATTAATAAAGTTATACTAATGTCTGGCAAGGGATATACTAACAAAGATTGTAGTAAAAAACTCATCAAAAAAAAGCGTTAAAAATTTGTTTTTTAATTCTATGTTTTCAGTTCTAGTAAAGGATATGAAATTTAAAATTGCCTTATAAGCATAAATTCCTGGAATCATAGGGATTAAGGCAGGAAAGGCAATAATTTCAGCAGGTGTTTTTGAAAGCTTTGCAAGCAAAATTCCTAAACAACCTATACAAAAAGATGCTATAAAGGTGGCAATTGCTATGTTATTTATGCCAAAATTTAGCAAAGAAAAACGCAAAACATAGGCTATGGCTGCTAGGATTGCTGATAAAATCAATGTTTTTAAGGGAGAATTACAAGCATAGGCAAAGCCAAAACCCACAATGGCTGCAAAACATATATCTTTTAACAATATTTCTATCAGAATAAAAACCTAAAATCGCTAATGCTTAAAGTTAGATAAATTCCTGCTGCTATACAGCAAACTAAGATTACAACGCTAATAATGCGACTTATCCCCATTATAATATGGTCTTTTAAGATATCAATTATAGAATTTATGAAAAATACCCCGGGTATTAAATATAAAATACTTGAACCAAGGGCGATATCTGCTTTTTGTATATAAGAAAATACTATACCAAGATAAACTATATAAGAAGAAATAAAGGCACAAATAACATATTGAACGCGTAAGTCTATTTTTATTTTAGTTAAAAAATATCTTAAAATCAAGCCACAAAGCGTACCTAAAAATACAAAAATAGCCCCAAAAATATCGCCACCAAAAAGCGAACAAAAGGACGCATTTGCCAAGGAAACAAAGAAAAGATTATAAATATAAGGATATTTTTTTGGGTACTTAGTTTTCAAAAAGCCTTTTTGAAAGTTCTAAATCGTATTTTTTATCATAAATTGCCCAGGACAGGCCGCTAAGGTCTAAGATAAGTTTAAAATTTAAATGTATGTGTTTATTAGGGATTATATAGGTTCTATAAATGGAATTATCATCTTTATCCGTGATATTTAGTGAATAATGGTGAAAAAAATAATTTATATTTATATCATAGCCATAAATTTCAGCTATGCGTCCAACGCATTTTGAAATTATAGCCGTATAGGTACCAGAACTTAGTATAGTACTAACATAATCTATTAAAAAATTACTAATTACTTGAATTTGTGGCTTTTGCAAGAAACACCCTTTAAAAACTTCTACAAAAAGTAGAAGTTTAAAATTTAAGATAAGGTTTTTATAATGGAAAATGCGTCATTTAAGCCAGTAACTATACTAGCTCCGTTTTTAGTAGCTATATCACCTGCTACAAAGATTCCTTTAACATTGCTTTCTTTATTTTCATTTATAGCAGGAACGCCCTTTTCATCGACATTTATACCACATTTTTGTAAGAAATCAACAGGGGTTGAACCTCCTATTGCATAAATTAATCTATCATAACTTAGGCTTGAATTATCATTAAATTTAACTTTAACTTTGCCATTTTCATCCTCTACTTCAACGATATCTATGCCAAGTTTTAATTCGACCTTGCCCTTACTAACAGCATCGTTAATATTTTGTAAATTTATATCATTTAACCTTGTGAATTTATCTTTTCTATAACATAAACAAACCTTATTTGAATTTGCTAAATCCACAGCATACTCAGCAGCTGAATTTCCTCCACCTACAATTAGGATATTTTCACCACTTTGTACTGAATTTGCGTTATAATTTATCACCTTAGCAAGAGAAGAAGGTAATTTATAATCAGGCTTATTAGGGCGCCCCATTCTACCAATTGCTACTATTATATTTTTACATTGATAAACGCCCTTACCAGTACTTAGTATAAAGCCATTTTCATCTTTTTTAACGCTTTCAACCTCGCTTGAAAATTCAATCTCGATATTATTGTCTTTTAATGCCTTTTCAAAGGTTTCAATAGTACTTTCTTTTGTACCATCTTCAAAAGGAATATGCCCATGATTTGTACCATCACAACCTTTATAAGCCTTATCTACCCTTTTTCCATCCTTGTAAAATTGCATTAAGGTTTGACAAATTTGACCACCCTTTTCTAAAAGTAAAACTTCCTTATTTGCAAGTTTTGCCTCAACTGCACACCCGATACCAGCAGGACCTGCCCCGATAACGATTAAATCAACTTTTTTCATAATACTACCTTTGGTTTTAATTTTGATTGTATAATAAACAAATTTAGCAAGTTTTTCGTAAATAAAGGATTAAAAATGAGAAATTTAATAAAAAATATCAAAAAAAATTCTCAAAAATTACTAGACTTAACCTCAAGGGATAAAGAAAATATAATTTTTGAAATAGCCTTAAATTTAAGAAAAAATTTTAAAAATGTATTAAAGGCAAATGAAAAGGATATGGCAAATTTCAAAAAAACAGGGGCTATTAGAGATAGGTTATTGTTAAATGAAAAACGTTTAACTTCTTTGTGCGATGCCTTAGAAAAGATTGCTTTGCAAGAAGACCCTATTAACAACATACAAAGAGGCTGGAAAAATTATGCAGGCTTAAGCATTCAAAAAATTAGCATTCCTATAGGTTTAATTTGTGTAATTTATGAGGCAAGACCGGCTTTAAGTGCTGAGATTATAGCCTTAATGATAAAAAGTTCTAATGCTTGTATTTTAAAAGGAGGAAGCGAGGCTAAGAATACAAATTTAGCCCTTTTTAATATAGTTTGTGAAGTACTTGAAAAATACGCCTTGAAAGATTGTTTTTTAATGCTTTATGATAAGGGCGAGATTAAGGAATTGCTAGCCTTTGATGATTTAATAGATGTTATCATTCCAAGAGGTAGCGAAGAAATGATAAAAAATATAGCACAAAATACGAAAATTCCACTCATTAAGCAAGATAAGGGACTTTGTCATATCTTTGTTGATGAGAGTGCAAATTTAAAAAATGCAGTGGATATTATAATAAATTCAAAATGCCAAAAACCAAGTGCTTGTAATGCTTTAGAAAGCTTATTGATACATGAAAATATAAATTTAGAATTTTTTGATTTATTAAAAAAAGCCTTTAAAAAGCATAATATTAAAATTCATGCCCATAAAAACATTATAAAACATTTTGAAAATGCGAATTTAGAACTTTTTTTAGCTACTCAAAAAGACTTTGCTACTGAGTGGCTTGATTTTGAATTAAGCATTAAAAGCGTTAAAAATTTGGGCGAGGCTATAAGGCATATAAATGAATTTAGTTCATCTCACAGCGATTGCATACTTTCAAATGATGTACAAAACATAGCCAAATTTCAAAGGCTTATAAATTCAGCTTGTGTTTATGCAAATGCTTCTACTCGTTTTAGTGATGGTGGAGAATTTGGCTTTGGTGGAGAAGTTGGAATTAGCACGAGCAGGCTTCACGCAAGAGGTCCTATGGGGGTTGATGAAATTTGCATTTACAAATATATCATTTATGGTGATGGACAAATAAGGCAATGAGGCAAAAAATATTTAAACATTTTATAGATATTTTAGCCTTAAATTCCACTCAAAGAGTGTGGCAACTACCTTTTTTTATAGCCTTGGGAGTTGGTTTGGTTTTAGGGGTTGGGGCATATTATAAAAGGCTTGATTTAGGTCTTATTTCTATGATAGGGGTAATGGCGTTTTTATATATACCAAATACTCCTATGTATCATAGAATGGCAGTTGTAATGTGTTGTTCTTTTGGAATTTCTTTATCTTTTTTACTAGGACTTTTAACACACTTAGCACCTACTTTAATGCCTATTTTAGTGGGCTTTGTAGCTATGGCTAGTTCTATTTTAGTAAGGTATTATGATGTAGGGGCACCTGGTTATTTTTTCTTCGTTTTTGCTTGTTTGTTGGGTTCATTTTTTCCCTTTGAAATTCAAGATTATATCTTTTTAACAGGGCTTGTAACCCTTGGTACTATGGTAGCAAATTTCATAGCCTTTATTTACTCTTTATTGGTAATTTATTGCTTTAAAAACTCACTTCCAAAGCCCATACCAAAGCGAGGAAACTGGGGCTTTGAGGTAATAGTAGTTGATTCTGTTATTATAGGCTTTTTTGTAGGTTTTGCTGTATTTTTAGGGGCATTTTTAGAACTTGAAAGAAGTTATTGGGTAGCAGTAAGTTGCACTGTTGTAATGCAAGGCATTTCTTTAAATGGGGTTTGGATAAAGCAAATTCAAAGGATTTTAGGCACAGCCCTTGGGACCTTGTTTGCTTGGTATCTTTTAAAGATTGAATTTAGTACTATTTCTTTTGTTTGTTTAATGATGTTTTTAGTTTTTATGACTGAATTTGTAGTAACTAGAAACTATGCTATAGCTATATTTTTCTTAACCCCTTATGTAACTTACTTAGCAGAGGCTACTAGCTTTATGAATGTGGATGCGAATTTAATAGCCCTTGCTAGATTACAAGATGTGATTGTGGGTAGTATTTTAGGCTTAATCGGTGGCTTTGTAATCTACAAGCCATTTTTAAGAATCCCTTTTGAACAAATTTCAAAACTAGTTTTTAGGAAGAAGATTTAGTAATATTTAGACAAAAATTGTTATTTTTATGAAAATACATTTTAAGGAGTTTTTATGTTTCTTAGGTTTTTTGTACGTATTTTTTATGCTTATAATAGAAATAAAAAAGGTGTTTTTAGAAAAAAACAATACGAAAGCACAAAATTACAAGAAAGTTTGACCTTTGAAGATAAAATAAATTTAGTAGAAAAAGGAAATTTTAAAATAAAAAAAGTGATGAATAAAAGTGAAACTGATATATATTGGGCTTTAGTTAATTGTATAAGAGGAGCTTATATAGTTTGTCCACAAGTAGCTTATAAAACTTTTATAGATAAAACCACTAATGATGAAACATGGAAAGTTTATTCTAGTTTTGTTGCAGATTTTGTTCTTTTGCATAAAGTTTCTAAACTACCTTTGTGTGTAATAGAATTTCATGGGAGTGGACACACTGGAAGTGGTTTTGTAGCTAATGAAAAAGAAAGAGAAGAAAAATATATTCAAGTTAAAAATAATGATACTTTAAAGAAAAAACTTTTAGAAAAAATGAAAATATTATATATAGAGATATCAAGTAAAGACATTTGTACTAAAAATAATAAGATAGACAAAGAAAAATTAATCACTCTTCTTAATGAAAAGTTAAAAGTAAATTAGAAATTTATTTTTTAAAAGTATGACTAATGGTGGATTTAGCAGGACTTGAACCTGCGACCAACCGGTTATGAGCCGGTTGCTCTAACCAACTGAGCTATAAATCCAACCTTGTAAAAAAGCGAAATTATAGCATATTTTGCTTAAAAAAAATTTAGTATTTTTCATACCAAGAAAAACGAAAGGTTATTAAGTGTTGCAAAAGCCCAAAAAATACCATAAAGGTAGTAAAAGAGCTTCCTCCATGGCTAAAAAAAGGCAAGGGAATTCCAACAACTGGCGCAAAGCCTATAACCATAGAGATATTAACAGCTGTATAAATGAAAATAAATAAGGCAACTGCGTTTAAAACTACTCGCCCAAAGTGGTCCTTCCGCAGTTTATGATTTAAGCTTAATAAATGCAAGATTAAAAAAATATACAATACGATTAAAACACAACCCCCGACAAAACCAAATCTTTCTACCATGTAAGCAAAGATAAAGTCGCTAGTATGAATGGGTAAGAATTTAAAATGCGTTTGCGTGGCCTCACTTTGCGATTTTCCTAAAAGTCCTCCATTGCCTATAGCAATCATGGCCTGGGTTACTTGATAGCTTGGTTTTTCGGCTATAAAATCGTGAATTCTTTGCTTTTGATAGGGCTTTAATAAATAAGTATACATTACAGGCGAGGTTATTGAGAGTACTAAAACAATGCTAAGCCAAATTTTATAATTTATCCCTATGATAAAAAGCGTTCCAAAGCCTACTATTATAAGAACCATTGCAGTTCCTAGGTCGGGTTCTTTTGCTATTAATAAAAATGGCAAGATTATATAAAAGCTAAGCTTTATAAATTGTTTAAGTTTGTAGCCATTATCAGGTGGTGGGTTATTGTAAATAAGATATGCAAGCATTAAGACAAAGGCTGGTTTAAAAAATTCAGAAGGCTGTATGGTATAAGTAGTAAATGGAATTTGTAGCCACCTAGCAGCCCCTAGTTTTTCAACGCCAAAGATATCAACACTTAAAAGTAAAAGAATGCCAACCCAATAAAACAAGGGTATAAGCCACATAAGTTTTCTAATGGGAAAGAAAAAGAAAAAGGTAAAAAAGAAAAAGCCTACACAGGTGTATATAAATTGTTTTTCTACTAAATTTACACTTGCCTCATAGGTTAAAAAAAAAGAAATCGCGACAATAGGTAAGACTAAGATTGGCTGCATATAATCAAAATGTGTAAGAATGCGTCTATCTAATACAATCAAAATTTTTACCTTTAAAAAATTTATTACTATTATATGCTAAAATTTTAAACTTTTAAAGTATTTGAAGGAAAAAATGCAAACTTTTTTAGCAAATGAAGAAATAAGACTTGATATTTTTTTAGCCCAGCACCTTAAACAAAGTCGCAATCAAGTAAGTTTATTAATTAAAAATTCCCTAGTTAAAATAAATAATAAAATTCAAAACAAGACCTCTTTTAAGTTAAATTTAAATGATGAAATTTGCATTTTAAAGCCTAAAATAAAAGATATTAAAGAAAAACAAGAAATAAATTTTGACCTTGAAATTTTATATGAAGATGATGATTTATTAGTGCTTAATAAAACACCAAATTTAGTAGTTCACGGGGCAAATTCGGTTAAAGGACCAACTTTAGTAGACTGGCTTATTAATAAAAATTTTATGCTTTCAAATTTGGGTGGGCAATTAAGACCTGGTTTAATACACAGGCTTGATAAAGATACCAGTGGGGCCATTGTGATAGCTAAAAATAATTTTACTCATAAAAATTTAAGCGAACAACTTTTTTTAAAAACTATGGGTAGAATTTATCTTGCATTAATTGATTTGCCACTAAAAGATAGTAAAATAATCATAGAAAAGGCATTGATTAGAACGCCAAATAATCGTATCAAAAAATTAGCTATTGATGAAAAAGGTATCTTAAAAATAGGTGCAAAGAGTGCTAAAAGTGCTTTTATATCGTGTTTAGATTGTAATGATTTTGCCTTAATCAGTGCAAAACTTTTTACAGGTAGAACTCATCAAATAAGGGCACACTTAGCAAGTATAAATAGGCATATTTTAGGAGATGAATTATATGGTTTTAAGGGCGAAAAACAAAGGGTTATGTTGCATTCTTATTATGTGTATTTTACGCATCCAAGAAGCAAAAAAGAAATTTTTGTTAAGGCCCCTTTAATGCAAGATTTCAAAGAAAGATTATTGAAAAAATTTACCTTAGGAGAAGTACATGAAAAAATTACACTTGATTTTTTGCTCAGTGAGTTTAACTCTTTTTCTTAGTGCTTGTAGTGGAGTTTCACAACAATTTACCGCTAAAGAAGTGCTATTAAATGAGAGTTTACCAAAGATTGAACAGCTTAAAAGCTTAAGCGATATGAGTAATGTCGCACTTGAATGGGAGCCTTTGTATAATGAAAATATCAAGGGTTTTTATATTTATAGGGCTAGTGAGGCTGAGCCTACTTTTAAGCTTGTTGAAACTATTACAAATAAATTTCAAACGCATTTTGTAGATACTAAGCTTGAACCTTCTACAAAGTATTTTTATAAGATGAAAAGCTTTAATGACCAAAATCATATTTCAGAAGAAAGCGATGTGATTGAGATTATGACAGATGTTAGATTGCCTGCCATTTCTTACGCACAGGCCCTTACAAATTTAGCAAATAAAATTAAGCTTGTATGGAGACCACATAGCGATTTAAGGGTTAATGCTTATATCATAGAAAGAAAAGAAAGTGATGAAAGCAAATTTAAAAAACTAGCCCAGATTAAAAATCGCTTGAATGCTGAGTACATAGATGATGATTTAAAACCAAATCAAAGCTTTGATTATATAATTTATGCACAAAGCTTTGATGGGGTGATTAGCGAGGCAAGTGCTGTTTTAAGTGCTACAAGTAAGGCTTTGCCACCTGTTGTAGAAGGACTTAGTGCAAGTATTGATGGGTCAAATAAGATTAGCTTACAATGGAATGAAAGCAATTATAAGGATTTTTCATATTATAAGGTTTATGCTACAAGCTCAACTTTTTTACCTTATACCCTAGTTGCAAAAACTCAATCAAATCACTATGAAGACGCCGTTGGAGGTGCTGGTAAATCAAAAAGTTATAAGGTTAGTATAGTGGATATTGATGGGCTTGAAGGTCCTTTGCAAAGCGAGGGCGTTTCAGGTCAAACTCTAGGACTTCCAAGTGCCCCAAGCCTTATAAGTGCGAAAAGTACTAGCGAGGGTATAAGTTTAGAATGGTCTGATAATGATGATAGGGCAGTTGAGTATATAGTAAAAAGAACAGGCGGTGAAAAAGCAGCAGTGTTTAAGGGTATAAAAAATAAAAATATGCTTGATACTAATGCATTGCCAGGGGTTGAGTATTCTTATGAAGTATATGCCATTGATTCAGGAAATTTACAATCAGAAGCTTCTAATAAGGTAAAAGCAAAACAATAATGCCAAATTTTAGAACAAAATATCTAAAATCCTTAACTTTGCCCTTTGAAAAAAAGGGCATTTCTTTTTTATTTAGTGCTAAAAATTCATCAGTTACGCTTATTTTAACCAAATTTAACGATGAAAAATTTTTTTTACAAATCAAAAAAGAAAAAGATTATTTTATAATCAAGGCAGATAAGCATTCTAAGCCTTCAAAAATAGGGCTTTTGCAAGAGGCCTTGGTTTTGTTTAGGGATGAGTTTTGTGATAATATAATTGATAGTGCAATTTGTGTTAAAAATAATAATCTAACAAGTAAAACTCCATTAATAGCAAGTGATTTTAACGAGCTTTTACAAAGGATTAAAGATAAAAAAATTTATGTAGAAATAGGCTTTGGTTCGGGTCGTCATTTGCTTTTTTTAGCTAAAAAAAATCCGGAAATTTTAATACTTGGCGTTGAAATTTATAATCCTAGTTTAAATCAAGTTGCAAAATTAGCTAAGTTTCAAAATTTAAATAATATCTTGCTTATTCAAAGCGATGCAAGGCTTTTATTAAACGTTTTGACTAGCAATAGTGTTGAAAAAATTTTCTTGCATTTTCCTGTTCCTTGGGATAAAAAGCCACACCGAAGGGTTGTAAGTAAGGAATTTTGCAAAGAGGTTGCAAGGGTTTTAATTGATAATGGAAAATTTGAGTTAAGGACTGATAGTTTTGAGTACCTTGATTTTACTTTAAAACAATTTTTAAGCTTTAAAAAGCATGAAATTTTAATTAATAAAAATGTGGATTTAGAAATTTCAAGCAAGTATGAAGATAGGTGGAAAAAGCAAGAAAAGGATATTTATGATTTAATAGTATCAAAGATAAGTAGCGATGAAAAAAAGGTAGAACTTGAAAAATTTAATATAGAAGAGATTAAGCTTAATAAAGAAAAATTAGCAAATTTTGCAAAAAATTTTTCTAAGCAAAAATTTAAAGAAGATGATTTTTTTTTAAATTTAGAAAGCATTTATGAAACTAAAGAAAATTTTGTTTTAAAGATAGCCTTTGGGGACTTCAATAAGCCAGAACATAGTTATTTATTACTTAGCGATAAGATTGAATTTATTCTTAATGAACCCTTTAAAACTCACGCAAATTTAAAAGCCTTGCATTTTTTGAGAAAGATTCTTGAATTTTAAGCAAAAACAAAACAAAATTATAGCAAAGGAAAAAGATGTCAAATTTCATAGTAGCACAAAAACTTTCACTAGGTTATGACGAGCTTGTTATTAAAGAGGCTAGTTTTATCTTTAATAAGGATGATTTTGTTTTTATCACAGGTAAAAGTGGAAGTGGAAAAAGCACGCTTTTAAAGTCTTTTTATGGGGACTTAGACCTGCTTTCTGGTCAGCTTGAAGTGTGTGGGGCATCTATGAAACATATAGGAAATAATGAGCTTTTAAAACTTAGGCAAAGGATAGGTATTATTTTTCAAGATTATAGATTAATCCAAGAAATGAGCGTGGCAAAAAATGTTATGTTACCTTTAATGATAAAGGGTTATAGTAAGAAAATTTGCCAAGAGCAAGCTGCTAAGCTTTTAAAACATGTAAATTTAACCTTTAAGGCCGATAAAATGCCTGACCAGCTTTCTGGTGGAGAACAACAAAGGGTTGCAATGGCAAGAGCTTTAGCACATAATCCTAAGCTTTTGTTGTGTGATGAGCCTACTGGGAATTTGGACGAGTACTCCTCAGATATTATATGGACTTTGTTAAAATCAGCTAGAGAGTTATTAGGAACCTGTGTTGTAGTGGTTACTCATAGAATTCCAAGCAATCTAAGGGTAAATTATAGACGTTTTAATATAGACAATGGAAACATGCATGAAATCTCTTAGAACGCATTTAGCCCTTATTTTACCATTGCTTTTTATGATGTTTGCCTTTGAATTTGTCTTTATTACAAATGCTACTATAAAGCATTATGAAAATATAGTAAATAAGGACTATAACATTATAGTTACAAGCACTATAGCGCTTGATGAAAAAAATATAAAATCAAAGGTAAGTTCTTTTATAAGTATGAGCTTACTTGATCCAAAGGATTTAATAGATAGGCTTAAAAAGGATGTTTCTGAAAAAAATTTAAAGCTTTTAAGAAGTTCTTTACCTAAATTTTATAGCCTTAAACTTGATTATTTACCTACTCAAAGTGAACTTGAAAACATAGAAAAACAATTACTTAGCATTAATGGCATAAACAAGGTAGAAACATTCGCAAAAACGCATAATAAAATTTATTCTTTGCTTGTCTTAATAGAAATGATTCTTTGGTCTTTTCTTTTTATAATCATACTTTTAAGCTTTGTTTTATTTTTAAAACAAATGCGAATTTGGCTTTATGAACACACTCAAAGGGTGGAGATTATGTGTTTATTTGGGGCTCCTTTTTGGTTTCGTTCTTTTATGCTTTATAAAATAGTCTTTTTAGATTGTCTAATCGCCTTTTTAATTTTACTTGGATTTTTTACCCAATTTTATAATCTATCCATAGTACAAGAAAGCTTAAAAAGCGTAGATATAGAACTTCCTCCTATAAATTTTTTCATTGATTTAGGAATTATTTTTGTAGCTACCTTAATAGTTTCTTTATTTTGTGTAAATTCTGTTATGTTTAGGGTTAAAAAATGAGAATTATTTTTTGTTTTTTACTAGCTTTAAGCGTACTTTTTTCAAGTACTATTAAGGAAAAAACAAAGAATTTAGAAGCAAATAAAAAAAGCCAAGAACAATTAAATAAAAAGCTTGAAGACTTAGCAGTTGAAATTTTAAATGGAGAAAAGGCTTTAAAAGAGATAAATTCTCAAATACAAGATTTAAATTTGCAAATTTCAAAACTAGAAAGCAATGCTAAGGTACAAAATAAAGAACTTGATAATTTAGCTAATCAAAACAAGGAATTATTAAAAAATAGGACCTTAATGGAAAATAAACTAGTAAGCTTGATAGCTAAGGATTTTGCTTATGATTTGCCCATTCCCCAAGGTTATATAGAAAGTGAGGAAAGCTTTATAGCCTTAGAGGTATTACAAGGCATTGATATGATGCTAAATGATGAAATTTCAAAGCTTAGTAAGGATTATGATGGACTAAGTAAGATGATAGATAATAAACAAGAACAGATTAAAAAAATAAATTTAAGTCTTAAAGATTATAACGAACAAGTAAATAAATTTAACGAGCTTAAAAAAAAGCAATTAAATGTTATTAATAAGCAAAAAATGGATAGGGATATTTATACTAAAAAGCTTGAAAATTTAAGTGCCCAGCAAAATGAGATTAGAAAGACACTAAATCAACTTAAAATTATAGAAAAGCAAAATTCTAAAACTAACGCTAAGGATAGTAAGATTAGTTCTAATGATAGTCAAAAAATTCGTCAAATAGGTTCTAGCTATCAAGGAAGTAATGTTAAAAAATACACTGGCAAAAAGACTATCGCACCCCTAGAAAGCTTTGTTGTAAAGCAAAAATTTGGCAATTATGTAGACCCAATTTATAATATTAAAATTTTTAATGAAAATGTGATTTTGCGTAGTAAAAAAAGCGATGCCACTGTTAAAAGCGTACTTGATGGCAAAATCGTTTTTGCAAAGGATACTGGTATGCTTGAAAGGGTTGTGATTATAGAACATAGCAATGGAATTCATACTATTTATGCACACTTAGATAAGATAGCCCCGACCGTTAAGGTAGGTAAAAATATAAAAAAAGGTGCTGTTGTTGGTAGGATAAAAGATGATTTAACCTTTGAGGTTACTCAAAAAAATTTTCACATAAATCCTTTAGAACTCATTAGCTTAAATTAGCTTATTTTAATACTATTTTAACTATAATTGCAAAGTTTAAAGGAGATATTATGCAAGAAAAAAAAAGGGTTTTGGTTAAATTTTCGGGTGAGGCTTTAGCTGGTGAGAATGGTTTTGGTATAGAAAATTCAATCTTAAAATACCTTGCGATGCAGATTAAAGAACTTGTAGAAAATGATATAGAAGTTGGTATTGTTATAGGCGGTGGAAATATAATTCGTGGTGTATCTGCTTCAAAGGGTGGACTTATAAAGCGAACAAGTGGCGATCATATGGGAATGTTAGGCACTGTTATAAATGCTATTGCTATACAAGAGGCCTTGGAAAGTTATGGTGTTGAGGTACGTGTTCAAAGTGCTATTAAAATGGAAGCATTTTGTGAAACTTATATTATGAGAAGGGCTAATAGGCATTTAGAAAAAGGGCGAGTTGTTATCTTTGCAGCTGGTACTGGAAATCCTTATTTTACCACTGATACAACGGCGATTTTAAGGGCAGTTGAGATTAACGCTCATATGGTTATTAAGGCTACAAAGGTTGATGGGGTTTATGATAAGGACCCAAATAAATACACTAACGCTCAATTTATCAATGTTTTAAACTATGACGAGGCAATGAAAGATAATATTAAGGTTATGGATGATACAGCTATTGCTTTAGCTAAGGATAATACCTTGCCTATCGTGGTTTGCAATATGTTTAAGGAAGGGAATTTGTTAAAGATAATACAAGGTGATACTAGCCTTTGTTCTATAGTAAAAAATAGTTAAGGAGAAAAAATGCAAAGAATTGAAGAAGTTGTGGCAAAAGCACTTAAAAAAATGAATGATGACAGGTATAAACTTGCCCTTGTTGTTGCAAAAAGGGCGGAACAATTAGCACAAGGTGCACAGCCTTTAATCGAATTTGATAAGACAAAAATGAAGTTAGCAGA
This sequence comes from Campylobacter sp. LR264d, assembly GCF_008633895.1. NCBI lineage: Bacteria > Pseudomonadati > Campylobacterota > Epsilonproteobacteria > Campylobacterales > Campylobacteraceae > Campylobacter > Campylobacter sp. LR264d. The sequence continues at coordinate 41,490 of NZ_VJNT01000030.1, read as the reverse complement.
CCTTGCACTTTTTGAGATTGCCGAGGGCAAAATTACTTTAGAGGGCTTAGTTGAAAACACTTGATGAAGAATTATTTCTTGAAGACTTAGTTGAAGAGGTTAAAAATTGTAAAGACCTTGAAGGTGCTAGAGAACTTTTATTTAGGGTTTGTGATAAGGATGAATTACTAGAAAAGGCAGTTGATTTTTGCATTAGTTCGCACGAAGGACAGGTTAGAAAAAGTGGAGAACCATACGCAGTTCACCCTATCTTAGTGGCTAGTTTAGTAGCATTTTTAAGTGAAAATAAGCCTACTATTTTGGCTGCACTTTTACATGACGTGATAGAAGATACAGCTTGTAGCGAAGAAGAATTAAGAAATGAATTTGGCTCAGAAGTACTAAGCCTTGTTTTAGGGCTTACTAAGATTATTGAAATAAGAGAGGATAATCTTATAGAATCAAATTCAAACAAAAACCTAACTAAATCTGCCCTTACTTTTAGAAATATGCTACTTGCTAGTGTCAAAGAGGTTGGCGTTTTAATAGTTAAGCTTTGTGATAGACTTCATAATATGCTAACCCTTGATGCACTAAGGGAGGATAAACAAAAAAGAATTAGCGAAGAAACCCTTGTGGTTTACGCCCCTATAGCTCATAGACTTGGAATTTCAAGCATTAAAAATTATTTAGAGGATTTAAGTTTTAAATATTTAATGCCTGATGAGTACTTGCAAATTTTTAATTATATAAACTCAAACGACCAACAAATGCAACTTGGACTTAATGAATTTATTACTAAGATTGAACTTTTATTTTTAAGTAATGGTTTTAGGCAAGGGACCTTTGAAATTCAAAAGCGTATAAAACATAGTTATTCTATTTATTTAAAAATGCAAAGAAAGGGCGTTGGGATTGAAGAGGTACTTGACTTGCTTGGGGTTAGAATTTTAGTAGAAAAGATAAGCGATTGTTATTTAGCACTTGGGGTTTTACATACGCATTTTAACCCTCTTGTATCGCGTTTTAAAGATTATATTGCCTTGCCTAAGCAAAATGGTTATCAAACAATTCACACTACGCTTTTTGATACTAAAAATATTATAGAGGCCCAAATTCGTACCTTTGATATGCATAAAATCGCAGAATTTGGCATAGCTGCACATTGGAAGTATAAAGAAAGTGGCAATGTGGCTATTCCTAGGCTTGATTGGTTGAGTGACCTTTCTATGCAAAGTATAAATCATATTAGTGAGGACTATAATGCTGTAGAACTTTATGAGTATGCAAAAGATAGTTTATATGTTGAAGACGTGGCTGTTTATTCTCCAAATGGTGAAATTTTTACTTTGCCACGAGGTGCAACCGTGCTTGATTTTGCTTACGAGGTACATACTAAAATAGGACTTCATGCAAAAACTGCTTATGTTAATCGTATAAAAGTGCCACTTTTAACTGAGCTTAAAAATGGGGATATTGTTCGTATTGTTACTAGTGATGAGAGTTTTTATAGGTGTTCTTGGATTGATAGCGTTAAAACCGCAAAGGCAAAGGCTAGTATTAGGGAATATTGTAGGCAAAAGGCAAAAGAGATTAGTTATCAAAATGCCCTTAATATACTTTGTTTTATTTTTAGTGAAAAACAAGAACTTATTGAAGAGTGGATTGAAAAGGAAAATTTAAGTCGCAGAATTCGCCAAATTTCAGAAAGTCAATCAAATTTAAAAGATGTGGTAAACATACTTAAAAAATACGGCAAAAAGTCTTATTTTTTCAATAAATATGATATTAGAGAACAAAAAATAGGCAATTGCATTTTTTATGCAAATCATAAAATTTCAAATGTGGAATTTGAGTATTGCTGTCATCCAAAAAAGGGCGATGATATAATAGCCTTTGTTAAAAATTCAGTAGCTAGCATACACCATAAGCTTTGTACTAGGGCAGGAAAAATGCTTGATGAAAATAAAGAAATGGTTTTTATAAAATGGGATTTAGATACGCAAAAAAGTTATAAAATGATTTTTTCTTTAGAAAATAAAAAAGGCGTATTAGCCGAATTTTTAAATTTACTTGCTAAAATGCAAATAAATTTATTGACGATTAATCTTTCAAGCGTAAATTCTATGGCTGATTATTTTGAAATAACCATGGAAATACCTGAGAATGTCAAGGTAAAAAAGATACGCGAAAGACTTGAAACGCGTTGTAAAATTTTAGATTTTGTGTATTTAAATGACGCATATAAAGAAAGTTCTATTTAGGAGTGGGTATGGATTTGGGCAATATTTTTGCAGAACTTAAAAGAGGTTGTGCTGAAATAATTGATGAAGAAAAGATTAAAACTTTGATTGAAAATTATTATGAAAAGGGCGAAAATTTCTTTGTTAAGCTTGGTTTTGACCCAACAGCCCCTGACTTGCATTTAGGACATAGCGTAGTTTTAACAAAATTAGCCTTTTTACAAAAGCATGGGGCTATAGTATATTTTTTAATAGGTGATTTTACAGCACAAATTGGAGACCCAACTGGTAAAAATGTAACAAGAAAAAGACTTAACAAAGAAGAGGTTTTAAAAAATGCTAAGACTTATGAAGAACAGGTATTTAAAATTTTAGATAAAGATAAAACTAAAATTTGCTTTAACTCTGAGTGGATAAATGCTTTAGGAACGTCCGGTTTAATCGAACTTAGTTCTACTTTTAGCGTAGCTAGAATGCTTGAAAGGGATGATTTTACTAAAAGATTTAAAGAACAAAGCCCTATAAGTATTTGTGAATTTTTATACCCTTTACTTCAAGGCTATGATAGCGTGGCTTTAAAATGTGATATAGAAATGGGTGGGACAGACCAAAAATTTAATCTTTTAATGGGTAGGCACCTACAAAGAATTTATAACACTCAAAAACAACAAGCCGTTATTATGATGCCTTTACTTGAAGGGCTTGATGGGGTTAATAAAATGAGTAAGAGTTTAGGAAATTATGTAGGGCTTACTCAAAATCCAAACGAAATGTATGCAAGGCTTTTAAGCATTAGTGATGAGTTAATGTTAAAATATTACGAACTTTTAAGTTCTAAGAGTTTGGCTGAATTTGAAGAGATAAAAGAAAATATTAAAAATAATTTTTTACACCCAAAAAAGGCAAAGGAAAATTTAGCCCTTGAAATAGTTACAAGGTATTATAATGAAGATTTAGCAAAACTTGCAAAGGATGAATTTGATAAGGTCCATTCTCAAAATGCCTTGCCAAGTGATATAAAAGAATTTGAAATTAGTGGTGAAATTTGGATAGCTAAGGCCTTAGTAGAATGTGCTTTGTGCCATTCAACTTCTGCTGCAAGACGTGATATAATAGCAAATGCAGTTAGCATAAATTCACAAAAAATAAAAGATGAACAAATGAAACTTAAAGCAGGTGAGTATATCTTACAAATAGGCAAGAGAAAATTTGCAAAATTAAAGGTAATTCAATGAGTTTTAAACCCTTAACTATAGGAAAGCATACTATAAAATATCCCATTTTTCAAGGTGGAATGGGGCTTGGCATTAGTTGGGATAGATTAGCTAGTGCTGTGTCTTTAAATGGAGGGCTTGGTATTATTTCTTCTGTAGGAACTGGATATTATGAGAATTTAAGCCATATTAGCAAGGAATTTAACTCAAAGCCTTATGGTAGTAATAATTTTTATTCAAGAAATGGACTTAAAGCCATTATTGATAATGCTAGAAAGGTTTGTGGAAACGCACCTTTGGGTTGTAATATTTTATGTGCTAGTAATGATTATGCAAGGATTGCAAGGGATGCTTGTGAACTTGGTTTTAATGTTATTATTTCTGGGGCTGGCTTGCCTACAAATTTACCTGAGTTTACAATGGGTTTTGAAGATGTTGCACTTGTGCCTATAATCTCATCTGCTAAGGCCTTAAAAATTATCTGTAAACGTTGGCAAGCTCGATATAATCGTTTGCCTGATGCTGTTGTTTTAGAAGGTCCAAAAAGTGGAGGTCATCAGGGTTTTACTTATGAACAATGCCTTGATATAAATTATCAACTTGAAAATTTAATTAAGCCTGTTGTAGAAGAGGCTAAAAATTGGGGGTCCTTTCCTATAATAGTAGCTGGTGGAATTTGGGATAAAAAAGATATAGAAAATGCTTTAAATTTGGGTGCTAGTGGCGTACAAATGGGAACTCGTTTTATAGGTACCTTTGAATGCGATGCAAGTGATGATTTTAAGCAAGTTTTGATTAATTGCAAAAAAGAAGACATAGAACTTATAAAATCTCCTGTTGGATACCCAGCTCGCGGTATTAGAACAAATTTATTAAATTTAGTGGATAAAAGAATGGGACCTAAGATAAATTGTGTTAGTAATTGCGTAGCACCTTGTGGGCGAGGCAAGGAGGCTACAAAGGTTGGTTATTGTATAGCTGATAGGCTTTATGATGCCTATGCGGGCAAAAAAGAAACGGGACTTTTCTTTACGGGTGCCAATGGCTATCGTTTGAAAGAATTAATTTCAGTGAAAGAATTAATGGATAAACTTGTGAATGGTGAGTAGGGTTTTATTACTTAGTTTAATATTATTCAATTTTCTTTTTGCTGCTTATGAAAAGGAATTAACATCTTTTGATGATAATTTTATAACTTCTAACCCTGACACGCAAACTAAGTATCACCAACAACTCAAAAGCCTATATATACAAAGTGTTATAAGGGATGATGAAAGTACTAAGCTAGAAATTTTAAAAAGATTAGTGGTAAGTTCAAATACCCTAAATTTAAGCGATGAAAGCTATGTTAGTGAGCTTGAAGAAAGTGGGGTAAGTGCTGAAAATATCAATAATTTAAAAAAGGCTACAAAATCACTTAATACTCAAAAAAAAGAAAATGAGACTACTCAAAACACAAATTCAAAACTACCAGATAATAGTATAATAGCCCTAAATTCAAGCACTTCAAAAAATTCGCAAAAGATAATTTATATTTTAAATGCTAAAAAAAATGATACAGGCATGGAATTTAGTTTAAATACTAAGATAGATAAAGATGATTTAAAAAGCTTTGTGCTAGATGAAAAAGGTAATTATAGACATATTACTGATTTAAGTGGTGTTTTTGAAAGTGTTAGAAAGGATTTTACTTATGAAGATTACTCCATAGTAATATCTCAATATAATCCAAAAACCATTCGTATAGTAGTAAGGGCAAAGGAAAAAATTAATGTAGAATTTAAATTTAATGAAAATAAGGTTAATCTTTTAGCTAGTTTTGATAAGAAAGAAGTTAAAAAAGAAAGTGAAGTTAAAAAGGTAAAAAAAGAAGAAAAGCCAAAAGAAGAAAAAAAGCCTGAAAAAAAAGATGTTAAAAAAGAAAATTCAAACCTTTATGTTTTAAGTGTAGATAAAGAAAATGAGGGCGTGTTATTAAAATTAAATCAAAAATTAGATAATGATGAAATAAATATTAGCACTACAAAGGACTCAAAGTATTATCGTTATATTTATTCTTTTGAAGGTATTTTAGAAGGTGGTCGTAAAAATTATGGATTTAAGGATAAATTTATTACTATCACTCAGTTTACTCCACAAATTGTTCGTATAGTTTTAAGTTCTATTAAAGAAGAAAAAATTTTTAAAGAACTCAGTGATAAAAGTTTAATTTTAGCCTTTTCAAATACTAAAAGTACTACAAAAAGCACTAAAACTCAAGGTAAAGAAAAAACACAAAAAAAGACCCAAAGCAAAGAAAAAAAGCAGGATGAAGAAGAAGTTGTCGTTACAAAAACTATCCCAAAGGGTGGTAAAAATACTCTAAGTTCTGCTTATAAGGCAACCAAGCTTATAGTAATTGATGCTGGGCATGGTGGCAAAGATGCTGGGGCTGTTAATAACAAGGTAAAATTAAAAGAAAAGGATATAGTTTTAAATACGGCCTTAAAGCTTGGAAATGAGCTTAAAAAAAGGGGCTATAAGGTGCTTTACACTAGAAGTAAGGATAATTTTATAAATTTAAGAACTAGGACAAAGTATGCAAATGATAAAAAGGCAGATTTGTTTTTATCAATACACGCAAACGCTGCACCAACGCAAGATAAGGCTAGGGCTATGGAAGGGGTTGAAACCTTTTTCTTATCTCCTGCTAGAAGTGAACGCAGTAAAAAGGTCGCTGAGAAGGAAAATCAAGGCGATTTAGAAGAGGTTAATTATTTTTCTAAGCAAAATATTTTACACTTTTTAAACCGCGAAAAAATAATTGCCTCAAATAAATTAGCAATCGATATACAAAAAAGCGTTTTATCAAATACTAGGCAAAAATATAAGGTAGTTGATGGAGGAGTAAGAGAGGCACCATTTTGGGTCTTAGTTGGGGCTCAAATGCCAGCGATTTTATTAGAGATTGGCTATATTTCTCATCCAAGCGAATCAAAAAGAATAGCAAATAAGAATTTCCAAGACCTATTAGCAAGAGGGATTGCTGATGGGGTTGAAAATTATTTTTATCATAATAAATGAAAAAAGCGAATTTAGTTTTTAAGGATAATACCCCCTTTTCGCTTGATTTTAACGACTTTTATTTTAATTCACAAAATAGTATAAATGAAAGGGAATTTGTTTATACAAGAGCCTTTGAATTTGATACAAAAGAACAATTTATCATAGCAGAAACAGGCTTTGGCCTAGGCTTAAATTTCTTTTTAACATTAAAGCATTTTTTAAGCTTAAAAAATAGACCAAAACGACTTTTTTATGTAAGCGTTGAAGGTTTTTATATAGAAAAACACATTTTAAAAGAGTGCTATGAAAGGCTTGGAATTTACAATGAATTTAAAGAATACATAGATAAATTTTTAGAATTTTATCCACCTTGTAAAAGGGGCTATTATCGTTTTTATTTTAAGGATATTTTTTTAGACTTAATCTTTGATGATATAAGTGTTTTAAGTAATTTAGATTTTAAGGCTAATGTGTGGTATTTAGATGGCTTTTCTCCTAGTAAAAATGAAGAAATGTTTAGTGAAAATACCATTAAAAATTTAAGCAAACTTTGTTTAAAAAATGCCATAATTTGTACCTATAGTGCTTCTTCTAAGGTAAAAAATATACTTTTAAAATATGACTTTGAAATTCAAAAAATAAAAAGTTTTCATAAAAGAGAAATGTTAAGGGCTTTTTTTAAAAAAGAAAGTGAAATTTTAGAAAAAGAAAATTATTTTTCAAGGCTTCTTTCAAATATAAGTGGCAAAAAAATAGCTATCATAGGGGCAGGTATTAGTGGAACTAGTTTAGCTTATGAGTTAAGCTTAAGGGGTTTTGAAATTAGCATTTTTGAAAAAAATGAAATTTTAGAAGAAGGTACTAGTTATAATGAAAGTGGAATATTAAGTTCTTTGATACTTAAAAAAGGCGTGGCACTTGGCGAATTTTCGCAGTTTGCTTATATAGAAGCAAGTAGATTTTATAGGCAAATTTTAGGATTAAGCTTTGATGGGGTTATGGAATTTAGCCATAATGAATTAATGAATAAAAGATTTTTAGATCAAAGGGATAATATTCTATTTTGTATAAATGATAATAAGGCTTTTTTAAAGGATGGTGGAATAATAATCCCAAAAAAAATAGTAAAAAATTTACTTAAATTAAGCAAGGCAAAGCTTTATTTAGGGCATGAATTTAGCTATTTTAAAAAAGATAAAAATTTTAGTTTGTATTTTAAAAATGCAGATAAAAGGCCAAATTTTGATATAATAATTTATGCCATGGGTAGTGATACAAAGGATTTTATAAATTATGATGCTATGAATTTAAGTAAGGTTAGAGGACAGGTTAGCCACCTAAAGCCCTTTTTAAATACTAAAATCGCCCTTTCTTCAAAGGGTTATATTTGTCCTAAAATAGATAATTTGCAAGTAATAGGGGCTAGTTATGATAGATTAAATTTAAGTAAGATGCCAAATTTAGAAGATGATAAAGAAAATTTAGAAAATATTAAGGAATTTGTTAAAATTTATAATTTAAAACTCATAGGTTCAAAGGTAGGATTTCGTTCTTATTCTAGCGATAGATTTGCAATAATTGGTGCTTTTTATGATGAAGAATTTTACAAAAATGCTTATAAAGGCTTACTTTGGACAAAACAAAGACCTCAAATTTTGCCAAAAAATTATGATAATTTATATTTAAATTTTGGTCATGGTTCAAGGGGTTTTAGTACAAGTATAATTGCTGCTAGGTATCTTTGTGCCTTAATTTGTAATGAACCATTAGCTATGTTTAAAGAATTTGTACCACACATTCACCCAGCTAGATTTTTAATTAGAAAGCTTAAAAAAGGCTTATAAATTTTCTTAAATTTTTTATTTTTATGTTACTAAATTGCACACAATATAACAAAAATAAACGCTTTAACTAGCTTTTAAATGAACTTAGCTTATTATTGTAACTGAAAAGAATATTATATTAAGCAAAAAAAGGAGATATGATGCTTGATTATTCTCAGATAGGTGCTAGATTAGATGCACTTGAGAAACTACCTTCCTGTAATTCCAACAATTCTATTTCCAAAGCCTTAGAACAAGCTGGTTTTAGCAGAAGAGATTTTATGAAATGGGCTGGTGCTATGACTGCATTTTTAGCACTTCCTACTAGTTTTGTGCCTATGGTAGCACGTGCTGCAGAACTTGCTGATAGAGTGCCTGTTGTGTGGCTACATATGGCAGAGTGTACTGGTTGTAGTGAGAGTTTATTAAGAAGTGATGCCCCTACTATTGATAGTTTGATTTTTGATTATATTTCACTTGAATACCATGAAACCGTAATGGCTGCAGCTGGTTGGCAAGCAGAAGATAATCTTAATAATGCCATTGAAAAATATAAGGGAAATTATGTTTTAATGGTAGAAGGAGGTATTCCAACAGGGGATCAAGAAAGATATTTAACCGTTGGAGGACAAGCACATACTGGTTATGAGATTACAAGAAAGGCCTGTGAGAATGCTATGGCAGTTTTAGCTATAGGTACTTGTTCTTCTTTTGGTGGAATTCAAGCAGCAAGGCCAAATCCTAGCAATGCAAAACCTGTTCATAAGATTACTTCAAAGCCTATTATTAATGTTCCTGGCTGTCCTCCAAGTGAAAAAAATATAGTTGGTAATGTATTACAACTTTTATTATTTAAAGAACTTCCTACTCTTGATGTTTATAATAGACCAAAGTGGGCTTATGGACTTAGAATTCATGATTTATGTGAAAGAAGAGGGCATTTTGACGCCGGTGAATTCGTGCAAGAATTTGGCGATGAGGGTGCAAAAAAAGGATATTGTCTTTATAAGGTAGGCTGTAAGGGACCTTATACCTTTAATAATTGTTCAAGGGAAAGATTTAATAGCCACACCTCTTGGCCTATCCAAGCAGGGCATGGCTGTATAGGTTGTTCTGAGCCTAATTTTTGGGATAATATGCAACCATTTGAAGAGCCTATGGCAGGTCATAAATTTGGTACTACCCTAGGACTTGGGGCTGATAATCTAAGCGATAAGATAGGCATAGGTGTGCTTTGTTTAACAGGCGTTGCTATTGCAGCACATGCAGTTATTGCTTCTATACAAAAAAATAAGGATTAAAAATGAGTCAAAGAATAATAGTAGACCCTATTACTAGGATAGAAGGACACCTTAGAATTGAAGTTGTGGTTGATGATAATAATGTAGTACAAGAAGCATATGCTGGTTCTACGCTTTGGCGTGGTATAGAAACTATAGTAAAAGGACGTGATCCACGCGATATAGGTTTTATGACACAAAGAATTTGTGGGGTTTGTACCTTTTCTCATTATAAGGCCGGTATTGTAGCAGTTGAAAATGCACTTGGCATTGAACCTCCATTAAATGCCTTACTTACTAGGACATTAATGAATATTGCTTTATTTTTACATGACCATATAGTACATTTTTATCAATTACACGGACTTGATTGGGTAGATATTGTAAGTGCTTTGGGTGCTGATGTAAAAAAAGCTAGTGATTTAGCCTTTAATTTTACTCCAAATCCTTATGCTACTGGTGCTGATAAACTTTTAGAGGTGCAACAAAGGGTTAAAGCATTTGTAGATAAAGGAAATTTAGGACCTTTTGCAAATGCTTATTATGGGCATCCTACTTATCATTTAAGTGCTGAGGAAAACTTAATAGCCCTAAGCCATTATTTAGAATGTTTAAAAATTCAACGCTCAGTAGCCCAGGCTATGGCTATCTTTGGTTCTAAACAACCTCACCCACAAAGTCTAAGCGTTGGTGGTGTTACTTGCGTAATGGATCTTTTATCACCTGCTAGAATGGGAGAATATTTGGTTAAGATTCAAGAGGTCACTGATTTCATTAACCGGGCTTATTATCCTGATTTGATTATGGCTGGTAAGGCTTATGCTAATGAACCTAGCGTTTTAAACGATGTTGGCGTTACAAATTTATTTACCTTCCAAGAATTTCAACTCGGTAAAAATGAGTGGTTATTTGAAAGTGGTATCATTAAAAATGGCGATATTAGCAAGGTTTATGAGGTAGAAGAAGATAAAATCACAGAAGAGGCTACTCATTCTTGGTATGCTGATAATGAAGCCTTACACCCTTATGATGGCAAGACAAATCCTAATTATACAGGGCTTGTTGATGGAGAAAGCATTGACCATCATGGTCAAGTACTTAAGGGTAAGGTATTTGATTTAAAAGGCAAATATAGCTGGATTAAGGCCCCAAGATATGATGGAATGCCTATGCAAGTAGGACCTTTAGCAAATGTTGTTATAAATTATGCTAAGGGAAATGCAAATGTAGTTCCTATTGTAGATGAGTTTTTAAAGGATACTGGCTTACCACTTGAAGCTGTATTTAGTACCTTAGGAAGAACTGCCACTCGTTGCCTTGAGGCTAAGATTATAGCTACTCATGGACTTCGTGCCTTTAATAATTTAATTGAAAATTTAAAAATAGATGAAAGTACCTATACTACTTATAAAATAGACCCAAATAAAGAATATAAAGGTAGATACATAGGGCATGTTCCAAGGGGTACATTAAGCCATTGGTGTAGGATTAAAAATGGCGTTATTGAAAATTGGCAAGCTGTGGTACCATCTACTTGGAATGCTTCTCCAAAGGATGCAAATGGTGTAGGTGGAAGTTATGAACAATGTTTAATTGGTCTTAAAATAGCCGATGTTAAACAACCACTTGAAATCATTAGAAAAATTCACTCTTATGACCCTTGCATTGCTTGTGCTGTGCATGTTATGGATACAAAGGGAAATGAGTTAAGTGAATATAAAGTTAATGTCAATTTATAGGAGGCTTTCATGCAAGATAGAGATAAAGCTTTGCAAAGAAAGGCTGATTACGAATTTAGCATAGGTTTGCGTTTTACGCATTGGGTTAGGGCCGTTTGTATAGTAGTTTTAGCGATGACTGGCTTTTATCTTTCCTATGTTTTTATAAGCGCTGCTCCAAATAGCGAACCTACAAGCTTTTTACAAGCAAATATTCGCTTAGTTCATCAAGCTGTGGGTTTTGTTTTAATTGGTTGTGTTATTTTTAAAATTTATCTTTTCTTTTTTGATAGGGTAAGTGCTAAGGAAAGAATAAGCATAGTTGATACCTTTAATGTAAAATTATGGATAGAACAGATTAAATTTTATCTTTTTGTAGGAAAACACCCGTCTTTAAAGGGCGTTTATAATCCTTTGCAATTTGTTACTTATTTTTTCTTTTATCTAGTGATTTTTGGCATTATTCTTACAGGTTTAATTCTTTATGTACATACCTATCACGAAGGTCTAGCGGGTGCTTTGCATAATCTTTTAAGACCCGTTGAGGCTATGTTTGGTGGACTTGCAAGCGTTAGAACTTGGCATAGAATTTTTATGTGGATTATATTGATTTTTGTACCTATCCACATTTATATGGCTGTGTTTAACGCTGTAAAAGGAAAAGATGGTGCCCTCGATGCGATAATTAGTGGTTATCGTTTTATAAAGGAAGAAAAAAATTGAATTTTCTTATACTTGGTATAGGAAATATTATGTTTGCAGATGAAGGCGTTGGTGTTCATCTTTGCAAACAACTTCAAAAAAACTACGATTTTTCACATAAAACTCACAATATAGACTTTATAGATGGTGGAACCTTAGCCTTTCATTTGAGCTATATTATCGCAAAATATGATAAAATCGTTATTGTAGATTGCATTGAGGCTGATAGTTCTAATATAGGCGATGTCTTTTTTTTTCCTTATGATGCTATGCCAAAAAAGCTTTCTTGGAGTGGAAGTGCACATGAGCTTGAAATGCTTCAAACTTTGCAGTTTATGGAGTTAAATGGGGATTTACCAAAAACTCAAATTTTAGCCTGTGTTCCAAAAAGGATAGAGGCTATGAGTTTTGAACTTTCTAATGAGCTTATAAAAGCAGCTAGTATAATGGAAAAAACTTTGCTTGATTATCTTAGTAAGGAAAGTTTTTCTTATGTTAAAAAAGCTGATTTTTCCTTGCAAGAAATAGCTTTAAATTCTTATAAAAATTAAATTTAGCGAACCTTATCATAATGCTTAGGAATTTTAGGAGTAAAGACATTTGAATTTATAAAATCATCTTTGTTTTGATTGTAAAATTCTATTAAAATATTGTTTTCAAATTCATCTTGATAAGATATATTTTCAACGCTATCTTTATTTAATTTTATAGTGTAATTGATATTGTCATATTTTACCTCGTAGGTTTTGCTATCTATTTGTTTTGCTTTTTTGAAAATTTCGCTTAAATTTGGTACCTTATCAAATTTAGAAAAAATAACTTGTTCTAAGTCATGTTCTATTATAACAATATCTTCTTTATTTATATAAATTTCTTTTTTATTAGGGCTTTCATACTTCCAAAAGGCTTGATTTGGAGTTATTATAAAATGTCCTTTGTAATCAATCTTTGAATTTTTTGAACTAACACTTTGAGTAAAATCACTAGAAAAATTTTTAAAACTTAAATTAAAGCAAAAGCCTTGCAAAAGACACAAAAATAGGCAAAGAATAATTCTCATAATAATCCTTTAAAAAATTTCATATTTTTATTTGTATTCTAGCTAAATTTAATTAAATAATCGTTATAATAAGGACTTTAAAATTTCTAGCAAAGGTTTTTAAATGTTTGCAAAAGCTTTACAATCTATATTTGGTACAAAAAATGAAAGAGAAGTTAAAAAATATCTTAAACGTGTAGAACAAATAAACTCCCTTGAATCTCGTTATGAAGCCTTAAACGATGAAGATTTAAAGACTGAATTTAATAAAATAAAAGAATCAGTTTTAAAAGATGAAAGAAGCCTTGATGATGTTTTGTGTGATGTTTTTGCCATTGTTAGAGAGGTAGGTAAAAGAACCTTACAAATGAGACATTTTGATGTGCAATTAATAGGAGGTATGGTACTTCACGAAGGAAAGATTGCTGAGATGAAAACAGGGGAGGGAAAAACCCTTGTAGCCACCTTGCCTGTGGTTTTAAATGCCATTACTTTAAAGGGCGTGCATGTTGTAACGGTAAATGATTATTTAGCTAAAAGAGATGCTGAACAAATGGGCGTTTTATATAATTTTTTAGGTTTTTCAGTAGGGGTAGTGCTTTCAAATTCAGATGATGAGCATAAACTTGCTTATACTTGCGATATTACCTATGGTACAAATAATGAATTTGGCTTTGATTATTTGCGTGATAATATGAAATTTGCAGCCTCTGATAAGGTTCAAAGAGGACATAATTTTGTGATTGTAGACGAGGTTGATAGTATTTTAATAGACGAGGCAAGAACGCCTTTAATAATCAGTGGTCCAACAAATCGCACACTAGATGGATATATTAAGGCAAATGAAGTAGCCAAGCAAATGCAAAGGGCAGAAAATGTAATTCCACCGGCTAAACCACAAGGTGATTTTGTAGTAGATGAAAAAAATCGTTCGATTTTAATCACAGAAGAAGGAATTTCAAAGGCAGAAAAGCTTTTTGGGGTTGAAAATTTATATAGCCTTGATAATGCTATTTTAGCACACCAATTGGACCAAGCTTTAAAGGCTCATAATCTTTTTGAAAAAGATGTTCATTACGTGCTAAGAAATCAAGAAGTAGTTATAGTGGATGAGTTTACAGGTAGATTAAGTGAGGGTAGGAGGTTTAGCGAGGGCTTACACCAAGCCTTAGAGGCAAAAGAAGGGGTTAAAATCCAAGAAGAAAGTCAAACACTAGCCGATATAACCTTTCAAAATTATTTTAGAATGTATAAAAAATTAGCAGGTATGACAGGAACAGCTCAAACTGAAGCAGCCGAGTTTTCACAAATTTATAGACTTGACGTTGTTTCAATACCTACGAATATCCCTGTTATTAGGCAAGATAGGCATGATTTAATTTATAAAACTCAAGATGAAAAATTTAAGGCTGTAATTGATGAGATAAAATACGCAAATGCAAAGGGACAACCCGTTTTAGTAGGAACTGCAAGCATAGAAAGAAGTGAAGTTTTTCATAATATGCTAGTTAAGGAAAAAATCCCTCACCATGTTTTAAATGCAAAAAACCATGAACAAGAGGCCTTAATCATAGCAGATGCTGGAAAAAAGGGTGCTGTAACTATAGCTACGAATATGGCTGGTAGAGGCGTTGATATAAAGATTGATGATGAGGTAAGAGAACTTGGAGGACTTTACATAATAGGCACTGAAAGGCATGAAAGCAGACGCATTGACAATCAATTAAGAGGTCGTTCAGGTAGGCAAGGAGACCCTGGAATGAGTCGTTTTTATCTAAGTTTAGAAGATAATCTTTTGCGAATTTTTGGGGGTGATAGAATTAAGGCTATTATGGATAGACTTGGTATAAAAGAAGGCGAAAGCATAGAATCAGGTATTGTTACAAGGGCAGTTGAAAATGCACAAAAAAAAGTAGAGAGTTTGCATTTTGAAAGTAGAAAACACCTTTTAGAGTATGATGATGTAGCAAATGAACAAAGAAAGAGTATTTATAAATATAGAAACGAGCTTTTAGATGAAAATTATGATATTAGGGCTAAAATTTCTCAAAATATTGCTGAGTATGTAGCTAGTGTAATTAGTGAGTATATGATTGAAGAAAGTTTAAGTGGAGAGCATTTTGAAAGCTTAAAAAATACAATTTTACATGATTGTTCTACCCAAATAATAAAAGAAGATTTTACAAATTTAAGCATACTAGAAATTCAAGATAAATTAAATGAAATTTTAGAACAATCTTATAATAACAAAATGCAATCCATTCCAACAAACCAGCTTAGAAATATAGAAAGAATTTTATATTTGCAAGTGCTTGACAATGCTTGGAGAGAGCATTTATATCAAATGGATATCTTAAAAACGGGCATAGGATTAAGAGGTTATAATCAAAAAGATCCCTTAGTAGAATATAAAAAAGAAAGTTATAATTTATTTTTAGAGCTTGTCGAACGCATTAAATTTGATAGTGTTAAGCTTTTATTTAGCATTGTTTTAAAGGATAGCTTACAAGAACAGCTTGAAGAAAAGGTAAATGAAGAAGCTGAAAAATTAAGGGCACAAAGCGTGGAAATTGGAGTAAGCGAAGGTGGCGAGGCTGAATTTAAAAAGGTACCAAGAAATGCAAAATGTCCTTGTGGTAGTGGTAAAAAATACAAAGAATGCCATGGAAAAAGTGGTCCAAAGCAAGGAATTTTAGCTTAAAATAATGAAAAAAAGCGTTTTAAGATATTTACTTTTTAAATATCTAAGATTTGACAAAGAACAACCCTTTATAGCCCTATCAATGATTTTAGCCTTTTTAGGCGTATGTGTAGGGCTTTGCGTTTTACTTGTTGCTATGGCTATAATGAATGGCTTTGACAAGGAATTTCAAAAACGTTTTTTTGTTATGAATTATCCTATTACAATCTTGCCAAAATTTTACGCAAGGATTGATGATAATCTTATAAATAGTTTAAAAACTCAATTTCCAAATTTAAATTTTAGTCCTTATCTAAGTACTCAAGTTATTTCAAAGGGCGACAATCGCTTTGAAGGTGGCATTGTCTTTGGTGTAAATTTTAGTGATGAGATAAAGATAAATGAAGTTATTGCAAAGGCCTTAAAGGATAAAAAATTAAGCAATTATGATATTTTAATAGGTTGTAATCTAGCAAGTGAGTTCAATTTACAAAAAGATGATAAACACACGCTTATTTTTTCAAATTTTAATCCAAGTGGCTTTTCTTTGATACCTCAAACAAAACGTTTTGATGTAAAGGCTTGTTTTACTTCTGGTCTTGCTTTTTATGATAAGGCTTATATGTTTGTTGATGTAAATGCCCTTAGAAAAATTTTAAATATCTTTGATGTGTATGATGGAGTGCATGTCTTTTCAAATGATGCCTTTAAGGATATTGAAAGGATAAAAAATTTCTTAGGCGATGATTATGCTAGTATAGGTTGGTGGGAACAAAACTCAAATTTTTTTTCTGCATTTGAACTCGAAAAAAGGGCACTTTTTATAGTGTTAATGTTAATTATCCTAGTAGCTAGTTTAAATATAGTTAGCTCACTTTTAATGATAGTTATGACTAGACGTAATGAAATAGCTATCTTACTTGCACTAGGTGCCAGTAAAAAAGAAGTTAACAAAAGCTTTTTTGTACTAGGCATGTTAATCGGTGGAAGTGGAATGATATGTGGGATTATACTTGCCTTTATAGTGCTTTTTGTACTAGGAAATTTTAATATTATAAATTTACCAGCTGATGTTTATGGTACTAGTAAGCTTCCTCTTGATTTATCCATTTTAGATTTTTTGCTTACCCTAATAGGCACCTTGCTTATAATAGCTTTTTCTTCATTTTACCCTGCAAAAAAGGCAACTCAAATTGATGTTTTAGATGCTTTAAGAAATGAGTAATTAAATTTATTTAAAGTTAGCAATTGTTATAATAATAGCCGTTTTAAATGTTAAGTAGGGATACGCAAGCCGAACGGATTTAAAACAAATTCTTTTTAAAGGTCTTACGATGAAAAAAATTGTTTTTTTACTCATGGCTTTTGTAGTGGTTGCATTAGCTGATGTTGGAAATGCTCCTGTTGAACAAGAAGCAATCAATGTTTGGATTAAAGCTTTTTCTGTTTTAGCTGCTGGTGTTGGACTTGGTGTTGCTGCACTTGGTGGGGCTATAGGTATGGGACATACTGCGGCTGCTACCATTGCTGGTACTGCAAGAAATCCAGGACTTGGTGGGAAATTAATGACAACAATGTTTATCGCATTAGCGATGATAGAAGCACAAGTTATTTACGCACTTGTTATTGCATTAATCGCCCTTTATGCTAACCCTTTTATACCTTTTGCTTAAAAATGAAGCCCTTATTTAGGGCTTTTGCGGTTATGGTGGAATTGGTAGACACGCTATCTTGAGGGGGTAGTGCGCCACGCGTGTGCGAGTTCAAATCTCGCTAACCGCACCATTTTATTTTATACAATTTTGTAATTTTTGCAAAGGTGCTAATATGGACCTACAAATTCAAAAATGTATCGATCTTTTAAATCGCTACAAAGATGAATTAACTTACGAACAATATAAACAAAATCTTTCTATTATAGGAAATTCGGCAATTGAGGGTATGTATTTGGATGAAGAGGATATTTTTGATTTAATTAGGATTGATAGAGGTGAAGACTCCGAAGATATTATGAATGAAAAACTAAGGGCTTGGGGAGTTAAATGACAGAATTTGATAATTTCTTGCTTAAAACTAATAAAATAGGGGCAAATAATTTAAAAGAATTATTTGAAAAAGAAGTAAAAATGGTTGAAGCTAAGGAGAAGCAATTATTTTTTAACCATATCAAGGCTTATTTGATTATAAACATTTAAAGGCTATTCATTATTTTTTATTTTAAGATGTCTATGAGTGGGTAGGAAAAGATAGGTTTGAATTAAATTTATTAATGCCATTTTTAAAGGGTTTGACGCATTTTGTACCTGGCGATTTAGTTGTAAAATATGCAGATGAAATTTTTAACGATTTAAAAGAAAATAGGCTATTTTGTGGCTTAGAAAGTGATGAATTTTTAGATAAGATTACGGATTTTTTTGCAAATTTAAACGCCTTGCATCCTTTTAGAGAGAGAGCAATGGCAGAACACAACGCACTTTTATTAATCAATTAGCTAAAAATGCTGGATATGAACTAGATTTAAATTTAATCCCTAAAAAACATTTTATTGATTCAAGTATTTTAGCAAGTAAATTACAATTAGAACAAGTACGAAATTTATTTAAATGCAATTTATTATATTTAAAAGAAAATAAAGAAAATCTTAGTGATTTATTAACTGATAGTAATTTATAAGACAATGGATACTAAAAATAAGCATAGGCGTAGGTAATAAACATTTTCACTAAAAACAAACACAAATAACTTTAAATTTTCAATAAATTTCAAGTTATACATAAATATTTTTTAAAGCTAAATTTAAGTTTAGTTTTAAAAATTAATAAAAAATGTTACTTTTAGTAAAAAATTATACAATTTTTAACTTTTTTCACTAATTTTAATTTTTATTTTGCTAATCTTGTAATGTAATTTAATTTAAGGAGAGAATGAATGAGTAGTATTACTAATAAAATACTATGGCTATTTATAGCTGTTCTTGGTGCCTTTTGTTTTTGCTATCTGGCATTACAAAATGGCGAAACAGTATCGGCAATCTATCTAGTTGTCGCAGCGATTTGTATCTATGCTATTGGATATAGATTTTATGGTCGCTTTGTTGCTTATAATGTTTTAGGACTTGATAAAAATAGAGCAACTCCGGCTGTTACTCAAGATGACGGACGTGATTTTGTTCCTACAAACAAATATGTTTTATTTGGCCATCACTTTGCTGCTATTGCTGGTGCTGGTCCTTTGGTAGGTCCTATACTAGCTGCTCAAATGGGTTACTTGCCTTCAATGCTTTGGCTTTTGGTTGGTGGCGTTTTAGCAGGTTCAGTACATGACTTTGTTGTTCTTTTCATCTCTACTCGTAGAAATGGTCGCTCACTTGGCGAAATGATTAAAGATGAAATGGGCACTTTTACAGGTGGTGTTGCTATGGTCGCAATCTTTGGTATTATGATTATTATCATTGCGATTTTAGCCATGGTTGTTGTAAAGGCTTTAGCTGATTCTCCTTGGGGTCTATTTACTATCGCAATGACTATTCCTATTGCGATTTTCATGGGTCTTTATATGCGTTTTTGGCGTCCTGGTAAGGTTGGAGAGGCCTCTGTTATAGGTTTTATACTTTTGCTTTTATCTATTTATTGGGGCAATGATGTAGCTAATAATCCAGCTCTTGCTGCGTATTTTACTTATGATGCTCCTACCTTATCTTTAATAGTTATGGCTTATGGCTTTATCGCTGCAATCTTACCTGTATGGTTTTTATTAGCACCTCGTGATTATCTTTCAACATTCTTAAAAATAGGTGTTATCGTATTAATGGCTATTGCTATTATTTTTGTTGCCCCAAATTTACAAATGCCAAAGATTAATCCACAATATTTAGATGGAACAGGTCCTGTTTTTGCTGGTGCTTGGTTTCCTTTCTTGTTTATAACCATTGCGTGTGGCGCTATTAGTGGTTTCCATGCCCTTATTTCAAGTGGTACAACTCCAAAAATGCTTGAAAATGAAACCCACGCCTTGCCTGTAGGTTATGGTTCAATGCTTGCAGAAAGTGCTGTTGGTATCATGGCTTTAATTTGTGCTTCTATCCTACAACCTGGTCTTTATTTTGCTGTAAATTCCTCAGCTGCTTTAATTACTAGTGATGTAGCACAAGCTGCTGTTGTGATTTCAGAATGGGGCTTTAAGGTAACACCAGAAGATATTAACAATCTTACACAAAATATAGGTGAAAAAACTATTCTTTCAAGAACAGGTGGTGCTCCTACCTTTGCTATCGGCGTTACTTTGATTTTACATGAATTATTAGGTGGGGTTGATATGATGAAATTCTGGTATCACTTTGCTATTTTATTCGAAGCCTTATTTATTTTAACAGCCGTTGATGCTGGTACTAGGGCTTGCCGTTTTATGGTACAAGATATGTTAAGTCATATTTATAAACCACTTGGCAATATCCATAATTTCTGGGCTGGTGTTTTGGCTACCCTTATAGGCGTTGCTTGCTGGGGGTATTTCCTTTATCAAGGGGCAATCGACCCAAAAGGTGGTATTTATACACTTTGGCCACTCTTTGGCGTAAGTAACCAAATGTTAGCTGGTATGGCTTTGCTTTTAGTTACTGCTATCTTAGTAAAAATGGGAAAAGCCCGTTACACTTGGGTTACACTCGTACCTGCTATCTTTGTTTTAGTAGCTACTCTTTATGGTGGAATTCAAAAAGTTTTACCTTACAAAGAAGGTGATAGGGTTCATAATGCTGTTTCACACATTGCAGTTGCTAAGGTACAAGGCGATAAAATAGAAGCCTTAAAAGCCCAACTTGCTAGTATACAAGATGAAGCCGAAAAAGCTAAGATTGAAAAAGACCTATCTATCGCGTCTCAGTCTAAATTTGCTAATATTCTAAATGCTGTTTTATGTATATTCTTTATGATAACTACCTTGCTTGTAATCATCGCTTGCGCTGGTATTTGCTTTGGTAAGATTAAAATTCCTCTTAAGGAAAATGCTTATGTCAAACTCGACTCCATTAAAAATAGTCAGTAGAATAAAGCATATATATGGAAAAGCCGAAAGGTTTTTCCATCCACTTGTTGGGCTTTCAAGTTATGATAAATACTTAGAACATATGAAAAAAGCACACCCTGATAGAAAACCACAAAGCAGAGGTGAGTTTTTCAAAGAACGTTTAGAAAAAAGATATAATAGTGGTGGCGTAGGTAAATGTTGTTAAGAATTTCTTAACAACATTTTTTAATAAAATTACATATTTGTATAATGTGAGTTCTTCATTTACTATTAGCGTACTTTTTTGAATTTTCTTTGTGGTTAATCAATTAACTTTTTTGTAAAAATGTCAAAAATTTTTTATTTATAAATAAATCTATCCTTGCAAAAATTTCTTTAAGGTATCTTGTAATTCTTCTGGGTCTAAATTTGTGATATCTCCCCAAAAGTTACCATTTTCATCTATAAAATATAAGGCGTTGCTATGGGCTACTGAGTATTGCATAAAAGAATCGTGCAAGTCAACTTTATGGTATTTTACCCCATAATTATTTGCTATTTTTTGCAAAGTTTTTTCATTACTAGCTATTAAAGAGGTGGAATTTGGGTAAAAATACCTTAACCACTCATTTGTTTTTTTAATATCCTTATCTCTTTCAATATCAAGGGAAACAAATAATAAATAAGCGTCTTTATTTTCAAGTTTTTCTAATTCTTGTGCTAAAACTACTAAGGTTGCAGGGCAGACATCAGGGCAAAAGGTATAGCCAAAATAAATAATTAATTTTTTACCCTTAAAGGTTGATAAAGTAGTATTTTCTCCAAATTCAGAATTAAGCACAAAGTCGTATTTATTTGTATCTTTAAAGTAAAAAAAAGTCATTATTACACATAAAAATACTATTAAAGCAATTAAAATTTTTTTCATATTCTTACCTATTTGTTAAATCAAAATCAAAATGAAGCCCTATAGGCTTATTATCTTGTATAAATTCGCCTCTAAAACGCATTTGTTCTAAGCTACAAAGACTAAGTACAATTTTACTTATATAATTACCATTTTCAAGTCTAATTAATCTTGGTTTTATCTTACCCATATCCATATTAAGCCCATAAAGTTCTAGTTTTAAATTTTCAAATTCAGGTAAATTTTCAACTACTAAATGAGTAATATCCATTGCCTGTAGAGGTTTAGGATTAAGTGAAATTTTAACCATTTTATCTTTAAATTTATATTCACAATTTTCTTTATTTAAATTACATTCTAAGGGAAGTAAATTTTCATTTGAAAAACTTGGCAAAAGCCCATATAAAGCAATGCCAAGTATAATAACAAAGATTAAAATAAGAAAAATTTTATTTTTTATCATTTGTTGTGTTATCACCCTTTGGTTTTGGGTGGTTAGGCTTTTTAAGTTCTTTGCTAGAAATATTTTTAAGCTCTATACTTTCTTTATTATCAAAAACAAGAGTTAAATCAGCCCTAGTATTTGCATCAACTGGATTTTTAATATCTAAAAGCATTATATGATAACTGCCAGGTCTTAAAGCAGTATTAGAATGAGCTTTAATATCTATCTTATCAACCTTAATCATAGACATTTTGCCATCTTGATTAGTATGAGTGTGAAGTTCTACCTTATCGCTTAAATTTGATTTTGCACTAACTAAGGCTATGTCTTTGTCGCTGTTATTTTTAAGCGTTAAAAAGATAGCACTATTTTTTGCATTTGGAGGAGTTTGTTTAACAAAAACATCCTCTACGCTAATATCTGCTGCAAAGAGCCCAAGGCTTAAAAGACTTAAAGAAAGCATCGCTTTTTTCATATTTTCTCCTTTGAATATATTGCTTGTAAAAAACAAGTTTTGTATTATAAAAAATAAAAATTAACTTTTTGCAAACGATTATTAAATTTGAGTTGTTTTTAATAAATATTTTTAGATTTGCTTTTATTTAAGAAAAAAATAATATAATTTCACTTTAATTTCATTTCAATAAGGATAAATTTTGTTAAGATTAATTACGATTTTTTTTCTTTTCATAACTAGCTTATTCGCCTCTGCTGATTTGGTAAAAATTTACTTAAATGACGGCTTAGAAGCTGTTGGTGTGGCTATTGAAAAAGAACTTGCAAATAAAAATCTTTGGCTTGAGCAACTAGCAAATAAGGATATTTCTTTGGGATATTATGATAATGATGCCTTTATCGTTAGGACAAATAAAACAGATAAGGTAGTAAGGGTTTATTCTTATAAAAACGGGGTTTTACAGCAACAATTTGAACAAAAAGATGTAATTACCGGCTTAATGGGCGATAAAGAAAAAGAAGGCGATTTAAAAACGCCTGTTGGTTTTTATGAGCTGGGTCGTAAGTTTAGACCTGATCAGTATTATGGACCTCTTGCTTTTGCTACTTCTTATCCAAATTTACTTGATCAGTTACAAGGTAAAACAGGTGGTGGAATTTGGATTCATGGTTATCCTCTTGATGGAGAAAGGCTTGATGAATTCAAAACGAGAGGTTGTATAGCTTTAACAAATGACCAATTGGAAAATTTTTCAAAGGTGCTTGATGATGGTAAAACTAAGGTCTTTGTTTTAACAGAAGAAAAGGATTATGTAAGTGCCTCAAAGGATGAGATAGCAGGACTTTTTGCTGATTTATTTGCTTGGAAACATGCTTGGACAATTAGCGATGTTGATACCTATCTAAGTTTTTATGATAAGGATAATTTTAGACGCTTTGATAAGAGTCAGTTTTCACAATTTGCCGAAATGAAAAGAAGTATTTTTTCGCGCAAAGAACATAAGGTTATTAAATTCTCAAATATCTCTATAAGCCCTTATCCAAATATAAATGGCGATAAAATGTATAGGATATCATTTTTTGAAGATTATTACACAAAAAATTATCAATTTAGAGGCGATAAGGTTTTGTATGTAAGGTTAGGAAATAATGGCAAGATGCAAATTCTCGCAGAAAAATAATGTCTTTAATTAGAATAAATCAAAAATTCTACGAAGCAAATTTAAATAAAATTGCATCTAGGGCAGGTGGTTTTAATAAAATAATTTGCGTTTTTAAAGATAATGCTTATGGGCACTCAGCCACGCTTTTAGCACCCATTGCAAAAAATATGGGTGTAAATTTCATAGCCGTTAAAAATGAAGGTGAGGCTAATGAGTTAAAGGCTTTTTTTGATAATATCTTAATCCTATCTCATATCCCAAATAGCAATGAAAACTCAGCCTTTATTTATGCCTTAAATGATATCTCAAAAGCCCGTTTATTTAAAGAAAATACTCGCATTCATTTAAAAATAGATACAGCAATGCATAGAAATGGCGTTTGTGTTCAAAATTTAGAATTTGCCTATAAAGAAATTTTAAAAAATAAGCTAAATTTAGAAGGAATTTTTACGCATTTTGCGGGTTCTGATGAAATGGACGCAAGTTTTTTTATACAAAAAAATATCTTTGAAATGGCTAAGAAAATTATAAAAAATTTAGCTAAAAAAGATTTGCTTTTTCATTCTTATAATTCATCGGCCCTTTTTAGAACAAATAATTTTCCAAAAGATGAGTTATGCAGGGTAGGTTTAACGCAGTTTGGTTATGGTGATGAAAGTTTGCAAAAAATTTTAAGTTTATACGCTCATAAACTTAGTTCTAGGGTTTTAGAAGTCGGGCAAGGTGTGGGCTATGGTGGTAAATTTGTAGCAAAAGAAAGTATAAATATAGCAACTTATGATTTAGGTTATGCGGATGGTTTATTTAGATACAATGGAAAAGGAATTTTGTATTTAGCAAATGGTAAAAAAATGCTTGGTAGAATGTCTATGGATAGTTTTTCTTGCGAAGATAGTGGGGATGAAATTTGTGTTTTAAAAGACGCTCAAATTTGGGCAGATTTTTTTAACACTATAAGCTATGAAATTTTAGTAAAATTACACCCAAATATTAAAAGAATTCTTGTTTAATGTTTAATATAGTCTTAGTAAATCCACGCATTCCACAAAATACAGGTAGCATCGGTAGAATGTGTTTTAATGCAGGTTTTACCTTACATATCATAAAGCCTACCATTTTTGATATATCAAATAAGGCACTTAAAAGGGCTGGTCTTGATTATTGGGCTAAGTTAGAACCTATTATTTGGGAGAATTTAGACGAGTTTTTGGCTAAGAATTTAGCTTTTCAACAACAGTTCTTTTTTGCTACAACTAAGGGCGTTAAAGCTTATTTTGAAGTTAAATTTAAAGAAGGGGATTACCTATTTTTTGGCAGTGAAAGCTTTGGTTTGCCTTTATCATTAATGGATTTAAATAAAGAAAATATGATTAAAATTCCTATGAAAGAATGTGGCAGAAGTTTAAATTTGGCCACAAGCGTTGGCATTATAAGCTATGAAGCATTAAGGCAAAATTTTATTTATTTTAAGGCTTAGTTTATACAAGTATTTTAAAAATTTTTGTTTGTAAAATAAAAAAATTGATATAATTAATTATTAAAAAACCAAGGATAAACAATGAAAAAAATATTAATTATTTTATTGTGTTTAAATTTATATGCCCTAGATTATAAAAATTCTAATAATTTATATGAGTATAATGGAAAAAAAAATATAGTGCTTTTTGCATCAATATACGAGATTGCAAAGATTGAAAATAGAGAATAAATATACAATTTTAAAGTTTTGAATGGAAACACACAATCAAAAATAATATCAGAAGGACAAAGATAAATATTGTTTTAAACAATAAAAAAGTATGGCTATCTATTACTAATATTTCTTATAGGTTGGTAATTAATAAGCTAAATATTAGTAATGAGACGAAGCTTATCTTAAAATAAAGAATACGACATTGGCAAAAAAGAAATAAAAGCAAATTTGTTTTTTAATAATAATGAAATTGAGATTGTGTTTAATAGTCCTATATAAAAACAGATATTACATATAAAATTTTTACACCAGATATTTCTGTATAGATATTCTTATGATTATTCTGAAAAAAACAAAATTTTACAGAGTTTAGTTTGCTATGAATATGGAAATAATTCATGTTATATTCATACAGGACATATACCAATGACTACATTACAACTTAACTATAATTGGGAAAAATTATATAATTATCTTATATAAAATCAAATAGACCAAGATATACAATATGTTGGAATATTGTATATTATTAAAGAAATTTAATGATTTTTTTTATATTTTTATTTATTTTTATATGCAGAATGTGCTTACTTCTCGTATTAAAGCTTGTAATTTAAACAGGAAAAATTTGTATACAAATATAAAAAATCGTTGTAATTTTGAATATATTCCACAATTTATTATGCAAGATAATAAATTAGTATTTCAAAAAAATTACTAAGCTTGTTTTTTTACATTAGATTCTCTTAGAGGCAAATTTCAAAATATTTTTTGGATATATAATTCAAAAACAATTAAAAAATGTATTTATCCAAAAATGATACCATTATATTTATATGAACATGAAAATTATAAAGATATGAATGATTATGATATTTTTATGATTGAGATAGATAATAGCATAAGACCTAAGATAAAAATTAGATGTGCTTTATATACATACTAGCGATTTTTCAAAAGCTTTAGTAGGAAAAGTGTTTGAAAGTGGTAAGATACTTACATATGCAGTAAGTTTTTCAGATTTAAAAAACGAAAAAATTTATAAAAATGGCTATACTTTAAGTATAATTTTTGAAATTTCATAATAAGGTTTTTTTAAAGCTAATTGGTTTTTTAAGGATTAAAAATATAGTAAATTATATTTAAATTCCATTATGCAAATTTAAATTTACATAATGGATTATTGTTGAGATGACATTAATTATTGCATTTCTTTTGCTAAAATTCTATCGCATATTATTGTGGTTGCCATAATGCAGTTTTCCATATCGATTTTATCATCTTTAAAATGAATGTATTCATAGTCTTCAAGTAAGCTTGCAAGGTATTTTGCCCTAGAAAATATATGTTGAGTTCTATATGAAAATACTTATTTAATATCTACTCCATCGCCACCATTTTGTTTAATTTTATTTAAACACCAATCAAATTTAGCATTAAGTTTATCTTCATGTGTTTCATAATAATTTCTATCTTTTATAGCATTATTCTTTAACTCATCTTTGCTACAAATAAAATATCAAGTAAGCTAAATACTAAAATTTTAACTTTCATTGTAAAACTCCTTGAAAAATTTCGACGTTATAATACAAAAAGATTAAAAATAATATTTAATTTAAGCGACTGAAAAAGTCGCTTAAATTAACAAGAATAGCAGGTTTTAAACTCATAAGCAGTAGGCCTAGCCTCAACCGGCCACACTTGAGTTTCAAATTTTAAATGTTGATAATCATCTATAAAAATATCACTCATAACAGGCTTTAAAAAGGTATTGTAACGAATTAGGGCCTCTAAACTTCCTCTTAGAGTGTGAGGTAATTGTTCTATACCTTTTTCGCGAATTTCATCCAAGGTTAATTCAAATAAATTTTCATCCATAGGACCAACAGGCGTAGTTTTATTTTCTATGCCATCAAGCCCTGCCATTAACAAGCTTACAAAGGCAAGATAAGGACAAGAGGTACTATCAGGGAAACGAATTTCAATGCGAGCTGAATTTTTGCCTGTGCCATAAGGTACGCGACAACTTGCACTTCTATTTTGACAAGAATAGGTTAAAATGCAAGGTGCTTCAAAACCAGGGATAATCCTTTTGTACGAATTTGAACTTGGATTTGTAAAGGCTGCTACACTTCTAGCATTTTTTAAAATTCCACCTATATAATGAATAGCTGTTTGGCTAAGACCTCCATAGCCATCTTTATCATAAAATAAATTTACCCCGTCTTTCCACAAACTCATATGTACATGCATTCCATTGCCATTATCACCATATAAAGGTTTTGGCATAAAGGTAGCTGTTTTGCCATTTAAATGAGCTACCATTTTTACTACATATTTATAAATTTGTACATTATCAGCAGCCTCAACTAAGGTACCAAAATTTATACCAATTTCAGATTGTCCCTGTGCTACTTCGTGGTGATGAACAAAGGTTTTAAGACCAACTTTTTCAAGAGTTTGAACCATTTCAGCTCTAATATCAACAAAAGAATCAACAGGTTGAACTGGAAAATAACCACCCTTAGCCCTTGGTCTATGCCCTGTATTATAGCCATCAATATAGTCCTTATCATCGTTCCACTCGCCTTCTTCTGTATCTACTTCAAATTTCATACAATTTGAACTATCTACGATTTTTACATTATCAAAGATAAAAAATTCATTTTCAGGTCCAAAATAAGCAGTATCAGCAATGCCACTATTTTTTAGATAATTCATAGCCTTTTTTGCTATACTTCTAGGGCATTTTTCATACATTTGCCCCTTATAAATATCATAAACATCACAAAATACAACTATAGTTTGGTCGGCCGTAAAGGGGTCTAAAAACGCACTTTGTGCGTCAGGTTTTAAAATCATATCAGATTTATCAATAGGTTGCCAAGCCTTAACCGAACTTGCATCAAAAGGAATTCCTGCTTCAAAAGTTTCCTTGCTAATAGCGTGTATATTATAGGTAATATGATGCCAAGTACCTATCATATCAGTAAAACGAAAATCAGCAAAAATTACCTCATTTTTTTCACAAAACTTAAAAAATTCGTCAATATTATTAACAAATTTACCCATTTTTTACTCCTTCTAAGAATTAATTTTTAAAATTGTAGCATAAAATTTTTAATTAAGCTTTAATTAAAAAAAATTTTTTATATTTTTTAAAATTTTATTTTTAAAAGTCCTTTCAAAGCCTTAAAAATAGCCTAGTAATGAAAATAATTTTTATAAAAAAGAAACAAAAGACTAATTTAATATGAAAAATATGTAAAAAATAACGACAAATTAAAATAAATAGACTATAATTTTAAGTATTAAACTATAAAAAGGGAAAGTTATGACTCAAGAAGAACTTGATGCTTTAATGGAGGGAGATGTTTCTCTTGATGAAGAAAACACAGATAAGCTTGAAGATGATGAAAGCTTGAAAGACTTGGAGGATAAGGGTGATAATGTTATGCTTGAAAATGTTAAAATCGCTGATTATTCCCCACATCCTGATGTACTTTGGCCACCTCCTCCACCAAATGACCAACACAAGGTAGTTCACCAGCTTGATGATGTGACAAAGGATAGCGAAGTAAAGGCTACTGAGTTATTAGAAAAACTTGAAAGTATTAATAATTTCTTTGCAAATTCTGAAACCCTAATGAGTGAGTTAAATAAGGTTTTTGATAAAAATATAGAAATTTTTACTAAGCTAAATACTAAATTTCCACATGTTGTAAGCTTTGTTGAAGCACTTGAATTAAATAAAAATATTAAAGACAAAAGCAAGGAAATAGCTACAAATTTGCAAGATGGGCAAGATGAAGTTATTATGGCAATGGATGCTATGCAGTATCAAGATATACATAGGCAAAAAATTGAACGCGTTATTAATGTTATGAGAGCATTGAGTCGCTATATGAGTTCTTTATTTGAGGGCAAGATTGATGATAAAAAACGCGTTGGTTCAGCCGTTCATATCGAAGGGGATATAAATACTGATGTAGTAAGCAATGATGATATCGAGGCACTGATTGCGTCATTAGGACAAAAATGATTATACCCGAACTTGTCGCACCAGCAGGAAATTTTACTAAGTTAAAAATAGCCTTAGCATATGGTGCTGACGCTGTTTATGCCGGGGTTAATAACTTTTCTTTAAGGGCTAGAACAGATAGGGAATTTGATTATGATAGCTTTGAAGAGGCTATAAAATACACTCATAAAATGGGTAAAAAAATTTATGTTACATTAAATGGCTTTTATCTAAGTGGTCAAATAGAAGGCTTAAAAAGACATATTTTAAGGCTTTATGAAATGAGGCCTGATGCTTTTATAGTAGCGTCCTTAGGAACTATTTATTTACTTAAAGAACTAGCCCCTGATATAAATTTACATATTTCAACTCAAGCAAATGTTTTAAATTACTTAGATGCTAAAATGTATAAAGAACTCGGGGTAAAACGCGTAGTTATAGCAAGAGAACTTGGTTTAAATGATGCAAAAATTATCAAAGAAAAAACGAATTTAGAACTTGAAGCATTTGTGCATGGGTCTATGTGTTTTGCATATTCTGGACGCTGTTTGATAAGTTCTGTGCAAAGTGGCAGGATGAGTAATAGGGGGAGTTGTGCTAATGATTGTCGCTTTAAATACGAACTTTATGCTAAAAATGAAGAAAATGGCGTTTTGTTTCGTTTAGAAGAAGATGAAGAAGGTACTCATGTGTTTAATTCTAAGGACTTAAATTTGTGTGCTTATATACAAAAAATTATGAAAGAAAATTGTATAAATGCCTTTAAAATCGAGGGTCGTACTAAAAGTGAGTATTATGTAGCACTTACAACTCGCACCTATAAGATGGCTATAATGGATGCTTTAAATGATAGCTTTAACGCTAAAAAATATGAAAATGAAATTAATACCTTAAAAAATCGTGGTTTTACAGATGGTTATTTGATACAAAGGGCCTTTGAAAAACAAAATACTCAAAATCATTTCTCAAGCATAGAAGAAGGGACTCACCAAGTTCATGGAATTTGTGAGGATGGCAAGTTTATTAAATGCAAAGGTAAAATTGTTTTAAATACAGCTTATGAGCTTTTGACACCCTTAAATTCAAATTTAAAAGAATGTGATAATGAAATTGGTAAAATTTATAAAAAAGATGATAAATTTTTTGTTGAATTTAAAGAACTTATAACAAAAAATGGTAAAAGCATGAGTGAAATTCATAGTGGCAATGAAAATGCTATCAAAATGCCAAGCGAAGTTAGTGAATTTAGCTTTTTAAGAAAGGAAATTTAAATGGCTTTTGTGTCTATTATAATGGGAAGTAAGAGTGATTATGAACTTATTACTGAAAGTGTTAAAATACTTGAAAAATTCGGAGTTAAGTATGAATTAGTAATTAGTTCAGCACACCGAAGCCCTGAAAGAACTAAAAAATATGTAAAACAAGCAGAAGATAAAGGAGCTAAGGTATTTATAGCAGTAGCAGGTATGGCAGCACATTTAGCAGGGGCTGTTGCAGCACTTACTATAAAGCCTGTAATTGGCGTACCCATGCCAGGAAGTGCTTTAGCTAGTATGGATTCATTATTTTCAACCGTGCAAATGCCAAAGGGAATTCCAGTAGCAACCCTTGCTGTAGGTAGGGCAGGGGCTATTAATGCAGCCTATTTAGCTGTGCAAATTCTAGCCTTAAATGATGAAAATTTAGCCAATGCTTTAAGGGATGAAAGAAGTGAAAATGAGGAGAATTTGATTAAAGATTCTAAGTCTGTGGAAGTTTTATTGTAAAGGATTTTTATGCAAACTTATTTAGAACTTGAAGAATTTTGCAAATTAGTGCATTTAAATGAGGACGTCGTTAAGGGAATGATGGCAAATGGTGCCTTAAATTTTAAAGAAGAAGATGGCAAAATTTATATAGAGGCAAATCAAGGTACCTTTAGCGTGGTGCCAAGTTCTGTTTCAAAAAATTCAATGGTAAATTCAATGACCTTAGCAGGTGAAAGCTTTGTTGAAAAAACTATAGGAACCATTTTAAATTTGCATGAAAAGGTGCTTGATGCAAAGGATGAAACCCTTGATACTTTAAAAAATGAAAATAAATTCTTAAAAGATGCCCTTTATTCAATGCAAGAACTTTACGATGAAGATAGAAAGACGATAGATACCTTAAATCAAGAATTAAAACACGCCAGAGAAGAGGCTGAGTTTATGAAAAGAAAATATAAATTAATGTGGAATAAAACAATGGAGGCCTTTGGTGTAAATTCTGATAAAAAAATGGCTGAAAATAAGGAAGAAAAAAATTCTAAAGAAGAAAATATTAAAGAAGAAGCCGAAAATATAGAAATTTTAGAAGAAAATTTAGAACAAAGTGAGCAAAAATGACATTTTCGCAAATAATATTAAGTTTACAAGATTTTTGGCAAAAACAAGGATGCGCTATTATGCAGCCTTACGATATGCCAGCAGGGGCTGGTACCTTTCACCCTGCTACTTTTTTAAGAAGTTTAGGCAAAAAACCCTTTGCCACTGCGTACGTAGCCCCTAGTAGAAGGCCAACAGATGGAAGATATGGGGAAAATCCAAATCGCTTAGGGGCTTATTATCAATTTCAAGTACTCATTAAGCCAAGCCCTGATAATATCCAAGAATTGTATTTAAAAAGTATTGAAAATTTAGGTTTTGATTTAAAAAAGCATGATATTCGTTTTATAGAAGATAACTGGGAAAGCCCAAGTCTTGGTGCGTGGGGACTTGGATGGGAAGTTTGGCTTGATGGAATGGAGATTACTCAATTTACTTATTTTCAACAAGTTGGAGGCATTGCTGTTGACTTAGTAAGTGCTGAAATTACCTATGGTTTAGAACGACTTGCTATGTATATTCAAAATGTAAATAATGTTTATGACATAGTTTGGAATGAGTTTAATGGTAAAAAAATCACTTATAATGATATACACAAGCAAAGCGAATTTGAGTATAGTAAGTATAATTTTGAAGTAAGTAATGTAGAAATTTTAAATGAAAATTTTGAAAATGCCTATAAAGAATGTAAGCATATTTTAGAAAAGGGCCTTGCCTTACCAGCTTATGATTATTGTATGTTAGCAGCCCATACTTTTAATTTACTTGATGCAAGAGGGGCTATTTCAGTGGCTAAAAGGCAAGATTATATGCTTAAAATTAGAGAGCTATCAAAATCTTGTGCTAGTGTTTATAAGCAAAGCTTAAATGAGAATTAAATGAAACTTAGTGAAATTTATAATTTTTTAGATAATTTAAGTCCCTTTGCTAACCAAGAAGAATGGGATAATAGTGGCTTGTTATTAGGTAATGAAAACGATGAGATAAAAACCATTTATTTAAGCCTTGATATAGATGAAAATTTGATTGAAAAGGCAGAAGAAAATTCTTTATTTATAACTCATCATCCTTTGATTTTTAAGGGTTTAAAGAATTTAGCCAATGATAAATACCCTAGCTTATTTATAAAAGAAATAATTAAAAAAAATATAAGCTTGATTGTTATGCATACAAATTATGATTTATCTCATTTAAATGCGTATTTTGTGAAAGAAATTTTAGGTTATAAAAACTTTACACAGGATAAATTTTTAATATATATAGAAGTAAATACAAGCTTTAAAACGCTTTGTGATGATATAAAAAAGAGTTTAAATTTAGAAATTTTAAGAACTAGTTTTTGTGGTAAGCAAAATATTAAAACCCTTGCAATTTGTACTGGAAGTGGTGGCGATTTAATAAATCTAGTTAAGGCTGATTGTTTTTTAAGTGGAGATTTTAAGTATCATATGGCTTTAGAAGCCATTAGCAATAAGTTAAATTTAATAGATTTAGGGCATTATGAAAGTGAGAGATATTTTGCACAAAGTTTAAAAAAATACTTGCAAAAATTGCCCTTAAAGGTTATAATATCAGTTTCAAAAAATCCATTTCAATATTTTTAAGGAAATTCTATGAACAAGTACCTTGAACAATTAGTGTTTTTATCAAAGATAGACCAAGAGATTGATAGCTTTGAACCAAAGATTGAAGATATTAGTAAGGCTTTAAGATTATCTGAGAATAAAATTAATAAAATCAATACCCAGCTTTCACAAATTGATGATGAGATAAAAGACATAGAACAACAAAAGGTGCAAAATAATAATCACATAGCAGAATTTAATGCAAAAATAAAAGAACTTTCTAAAAAAAGCGCCTTGATTAAAACAGAAAGAGAGGCAAATGCCTTAAAGGTAGAAGAAGGCATAGCAAAAGAACAATTAAAGGCTGCAGATACTGAGATAATAAGACTTGACGAGCTATTAAGCAATAAACAAGGCTTTAAAAATGAGCTTTTAGAACAAAAAATAAAGGAAGAAGAAGAATTTACAAATATTCAAACTAGCATTCAAAAACAGATTAACGATATAGAAAAAGAAAGAATGGTAGTTTATGATAAAAAAACTAAGCTTGTCGGTGATATAAATCAAAGAATGTTAAGCTTTTATGAAAAAATTCGCAAATGGGCAAAAAATACAGCTGTAACTCCTGTTCGCAAACAAGCTTGTTATGGTTGTTTTATGAGAATTTATGATAAGACTTATTTGGATATCTTAAAGGGTGAAGAGATTGTAACTTGCCCACATTGTGGTAGAATTTTATATATTGAAGATGAAAAAGCCCATAATTTAATTAGTAAAAAAGAAGAAAAAAAAGAAAGTAAAAGCACTAAAAAAGCTAGTACAAAGATGACTACAAATACAAAAACAGCTACAAAGGCAAAAGCTACTTCGGCAAAAAGTACTAGCAAAACTGACACTAAGAGTACAAAAAGTACAAAGAGCGTAAAAACAAGTACTAAATCAAAAAGCACAAAGAGTTGATTTTTTTTTATTATTTAATCTTAATCATACTTTTTATACCTTTAAGCCCCTTTATTTTCATACTTTCATTTTGTAAGGAAAAATATAAACAAAGCTTAAAGGCAAGATTTTTTTTATATAAAAATTTAATTCAAAAAAAAGCAGATGTACATTTTCATGCTTGTTCTTATGGGGAAGTTAATAGCATTAAAGAATTAAGTTTAAATTATGATAGTAGAATTTCAGTTATCACTCAAACGGGTTTTGATTTGGCTAAAAGTTTTTGTTCTAAGGTAAATTTTTTAGCCTTTGAGATATTTTTGCCTTTTTGGTTGAGTAAAACCAAGGTGTTAGTTATTTTTGAGGCTGAATTTTGGTTAATGCTTGTATTTATAGCAAAATTAAAAGAGGCTAAAATACTTTTAATAAACGCTAGAATTTCTGATAATTCTTATTCTTCTTATAAAAAATTTTCTTTTTTTTATAAAAAAATTTTTTCTTATATAGATGAAATTTTTGTACAAAGTGATAAAGATAAAACTAGATTTAGCGAACTTGGGGCAAAAAATATTAAGGTTTTTACAAATATTAAAAGCACTTTAAAAATTAATCCTAGTAAAAAATATACTAAATTTAAAGAAAAATTAATAATTTTTGCAAGTACTCATAAGGGCGAAGAAGAACTTTTATTACAAAATTTCAAGCTAGAAAAAAATGAAAAATTAATCATAGCCCCAAGACACCCTGAACGTTTTGTGGAGGTTGAGACTTTGCTAAAGGACTTAAATTTAAGCTTTGATAAATTTTCAAATTTAAATGATATTAGCGAATTTAATAAAGAAATTTTGCTTTTAGATAAATTAGGTGAGCTTGTAAATTTTTATGCGATTAGTGATATAGTGGTACTTTGTGGTTCTTTTATTGATAATATAGGAGGGCACAATCCTATAGAGGTTGCAAGTTTTGATAATGTTTTAATAAGTGGTAAATTTATACACAATCAAAAAAGTCTCTTTGAAATGGTTGAAAATGTGTGTTTTTGTGAAAATTTACAGGACTTAAATGATTTTATACATAATTTTAAAACAAGGGCAAAATTAAAATCAAAACTAGATTTAAGCCCTATAATGCAAAGTATTCAAGATGGTATTAATGCAAGAAAAAGCATATAAATTACTAGCTTTGCAAGAAAAAATTTCACACTCAAAGGCAAAGGATTTAATCGATAGGGGTTTAGTGTTTGTAAATGGACAAAAAATTGCAGTTGCTAGGTCTTTATTAAATTCAAGTGTTAAATTTAAAATTAAAAAAATGCAAGATATTAAAATTATCTTTGAAGATGAAAAAATTATAGCTGTAAATAAACCAAATTCTTTAATAAGTGAGAATTTGCAAGAACTTTTCAAAGCAAGGCTTTTAAATAGGCTTGATAAAGAAACTAGTGGGCTTATCTTGCTTTGTAAGGATGAGAATTTTCGCCAACTTTGCATAAATGAGTTTAAAAAACAAAGAGTTTTTAAAAGCTATATAGCCATACTTGATGGCATAATAGCCCAAGAAATTGAGATAAATGAGCCTATGTTAACTACAAAGGGTAAGAGTGGGGCTATTAGTAAAATTTCAAAACAAGGACTAGAAGCAAATTCTTTAATAATACCCTTAATGGTTGCTAAGCATAAAAGTTTGGTTAAAATTATCATTAAAACGGGTCGCACTCATCAAATTAGACTGCATACTTCTTTTATAAAACATGGTGTTATAGGCGATGAAAAATATGCTAAAATTAAGGCTGATAGAATGTATTTGCATAGCTTTGAAATAGGGCTTTTAGATTATAAATTTAAGGCCTTGCCAGATGATAGTTTTTCAAATTTTGGTTTTGAGTTAAAAAATTTTGATTTTTAAAGCTATTTAAGCAAAAATTTTATAAAATGCGAAGTTTAAAATTTTAATAAAAAAGGTAAAAATTGTTTGAACTTGTAAGCGAATCTTTTAAAACTGCTATTAATAAACTTCGTTTTATAGATGATGAAAAGGCACTTAAAAACGCCTTAGATACACTAAAAAAAGCCCTTTTAAAGGCTGATGTGCATCATAAAGTAGTAAAAGAACTTTTAGTTTTAATAGAAGAAGATTTAAAAAAAAGTGGTATAGGACAGCAACAATTTTTATTAGCCATTAAGAAAAATTTAGAAGAAATTTTAAGTATTAAGGGTGCAAATTCGGGTTTTGTGTTTGCCTTAAAGCCACCAACTATCGTTTTAATGGTAGGACTTCAAGGTGGAGGTAAGACAACTAGCACGGTTAAATTAGCCAATTACTTAAAATTACGCAATAAAAAGGTATTAATCGCAGCCTGTGATTTACAAAGATTGGCCGCTGTTGAACAATTAAAACAACTTTGCGAAAGCAATGAATTAACACTTTTTTATATAGAAAATGAAACAAATCCTTTAAAGGTAGCTAAAGAAGCACTTAAAAAAGCAAAAGAAAGCATGGTGGATGTTTTGTTTGTCGATACTGCTGGTCGTTTGGCTATTGATGAGCCTTTGATGCAAGAATTAAGAGATATTAAGCAAAGTTTAAACCCTGATGAAATTTTTTATGTAGCCGATGCTATGAGTGGGCAAGATGGGGTAAAAACTGCTGTAGCTTTTAATGATAGTTTAGGCATTAGTGGGGTTATTTTAAGCAAATTTGATGCTGATACAAAGGGTGGGGTTGCACTTGGTATAGCTAAACAAATAGGAATTCCTTTGCGTTTTGTCGGTGTTGGTGAAAAGGTAGCTGACTTAGAATTATTTGTACCTGATAGAATAGTAAGTCGCATTATGGGCGAGGGTGACCTAGCTACTTTAGCTGAAAAAACAGCAGCCGTAATTAGTGAAAAAGATGCGAAAAAATTAACTCAAAAGATTAAAAAAGGGGCTTTTAATTTTGAAGATTTTCTAAATCAAATGGAAAGTATGAAAAAGTTAGGAAGTATGAAATCTTTAATAGGAATGATACCTGGTCTTTCAAATATGGCTTCTCAATTAAAAGATATAGACCTTGAAAATTCAAAAGAAATTATTCATATAAAGGCAATGATTTCATCAATGACCTTAAAAGAAAGGCAAAACCCTGAACTTTTAAATAATGCTAGAAAAAGAAGAATTGCATTAGGAGCTGGTTTATCTCAAATTCAAGTAAATCGTTTTTTAAAGCAGTTTGAAAATGCTGCAAAACTTGCAAAACGTTTTTCGGGTAAAAAAGGAATGGATAGCTTAATGCAGATGATGAATCAAGCAAGAAGACCTATGTGAAATTTTATTTATAAATATTAGTGGTATTTATAAATAAAATTTTTTAAAAGTTTTAAGGAGAAAATATGACAGTAGTTAGACTTACAAGAATGGGTAGGACCAAAAGACCATTTTATCGTATCGTTGTAACTGATAGTAGAAAACGTAGAGATGGTGGCTGGATCGAAAGTATAGGATATTATAATCCTATGGTAGAACCAGAAGTAGTAAAATTTGACACTGAAAGATTAAATTATTGGAAAAGCGTCGGTGCTAGACTTAGCGATAAAGTTATTTCTATTACTAGTAAATAATTATGGTTGAGAAATTTTTAGAAGAATATGCAAAATTAATAGCTCAATATCCTGAAAAAATTTCCATAGAAAAGCTTGATTTGGGCGATAATTTTGTAGAACTTATTCTTTATGCGGACAAGGCTGATACGGGTAAATTGATAGGTAGAAATGGCAAGATGATTAATGCTATTAAAACTGTGATTTCAGCTTATAAAAGCAAGGATGATACTAATTATAGAGTCACGGTTAAAGCCATTGAATGAATTATTAAAGGTTGCAAAACTTGGTAAAACTATAGGTTTAAATGGCCATTTAAGATTGCATAATTTAAGTGATTTTTTATCTCAGTTTAAAAAAGGTGCTACTTTTTTTTGTAATGACAAAACACTTACTATCAAAGCTTTTAATAAGGATAATCTAACTATCTTATTTGAAGGCTTTGAAGATATAAATTTAGCTAAGAATTTAGTAAATAAAGAACTTTATCAAAGTATAGAAAAAACTCGCAAAGAATGCAAACTTAAAAAGGATGAATTTTTTTATTTTGATATTTTAAAATGCGAGGTTTATGATAGCAAACAAAGACTTGGAAAAGTTGTTGATATTTTAGAAAATACTTCTTCTTGTTTGTTTGAAATTAACACCGATGAAACACTTATAAAACAAGGTTTAGCTAAGAATTTTTATATACCTTACATTGATAAATATGTTTTAAGTGTTGATATAAAAAATTTTAAAATTAATTGTAGCGACGAGGCTATTTATATCTTGGAAAATTCATAATGAAACTTTCTTTTGTGTCTTTATTTTCAAATTTAATCGAGTTTTATTTTTCTGATTCTATACTTTCAAGGGCTAGGAAAAATAATTTATTTTCTTTAAATTTCATAAATCCTAGAGATTTTAGCAAGGATATACATAAAAAGGTAGATGATTATAAAATAGGAGGTGGGGCTGGTCTTTTAATGCAAATTCAACCTCTTTTTGATAGTTTAGAATTCATAAAAAAGCAAGATTCAAAGGCTCATTTTATCTTTTTAAACCCTTGTGCTAAGACCTTTACTCAAAAGGATGCAAAAAGACTTAGTAAAAAAGAACATATTGTCTTTGTTTGTGGAAGATATGAAGGAATTGATGAAAGAGTGATTGAACTTTTTGCAAATGAAATTTTTAGCGTTAGTGACGTGATTTTAACAGGTGGAGAGTTAGCTGCCCTTGTTTTAAGTGATGCGATTTTAAGAAATGTGGATGAGGTCTTAGGCAATGAAAAAAGTCTAGAAGAAGAAAGCTTTGAAGATAATTTATTAGAAGCTCCTGCTTTTGCAAAGCCCTTTGATTTTGATACAAGTAAAAAAGCTAAAATTTTTAATCCTCCTTCAGTGTTTTTAAAGGGTAATCACGCTAAAATTGCCGATTTAAAATACATTTTAGCGTCTTGCAAAACGAAATTTTTTAGGCCAGATTTATTCTTGGAGCATGAACGCAAAAAGTAAGGAAAAGATATGAAAAATAAATATATTGAGCAGTTTGAGGCAAAACAAATTGGAGAAAAAAAGGTTTCTGATTTTCGTGCTGGTGATACTTTAAAACTTGCTATTCGTATCAAAGAAGGCGATAAGTCAAGAATTCAAAATTTCGAGGGTGTTTGCATAGCTAGAAGAGGTAATGGAGTAGGTGAAACATTTATTGTACGCAAGATTGGTGCTAATAATATAGGTGTTGAAAGAATTTTCCCTATTTATAGCGAAAGCCTTGAAAGCATTAGCGTACTTAGAAGAGGGCATGTTAGACGTGCTAGATTATTTTATCTTAGACAAAGACGTGGTAAGGCTGCTCGTATCAAAGAACTTAAAAAATAGTAGTTTAGCTTTAAAATTTGAGTTTTTCTCAAATTTTTGCTATTTAAACATTCATATTCTTAGCTTCATTTATTTATCATTTAAAAATTTTTCTAGGATTATGAATTTATTAAAATATGGAATTTATTATGAATTGGAAAAAAGATTCTTGGAAAAACTATCCTATAAAGCAACAACCTGTTTATCCAAATGAAAAAGAGTTAAATAAAACTCTAGCAAAGCTTGAAAAATTACCTCCTCTTGTCTTTGCTGGTGAAATCAGAAATTTACAAAAAAATCTCGCAAGGGTCACTAGAAAAGAGGCCTTTTTATTGCAGGGTGGAGATTGTGCTGAAAGCTTTGAAAATTTCGGTGCTGTAAATATTAGGGATATGTTTAAGCTTTTATTGCAAATGGCTATTGTGCTAACCTTTGCAGGTGGCTGTCCCGTGGTTAAGATAGGTCGCATTGCTGGGCAGTTTGCAAAGCCTAGGAGTTCTGATTTTGAAGAGGTTAATGGGGTTAGTTTGCCAAGTTATAGAGGCGATATTATAAATGGTTTTGAATTTGATGAAAAGGCGAGAGTGCCTAGTCCTAAACGTATGATAGAAGCGTATTATCAAAGTGCTACGACTTTAAATTTATTAAGAGGTTTTGCTAAGGGTGGTTTAGCTGATTTACACGAAGTTCATCGCTGGAATTTGGGCTTTTTGAAAAAGAGTAAATTGCAAAAACAATACACAGATATAAGTGAAAAAATTTCAGAGACCCTAGCCTTTATGGAAGCTTGTGGTATCAATACTGGCAATGTCCCAAGCTTAAAAGAAGTTTCTATATATACTTCGCATGAGGCCTTACTTTTGCCTTATGAAGAAGCACTTACTAGGGTTGATAGTTTAAGCAATGAAATTTATGATTGTTCTGCCCATATGCTTTGGATAGGCGAAAGGACGCGTGAGATTGATGGAGCACATGTTCATTTTTTAAGTGGGGTTAAAAATCCATTAGGCGTTAAAATCGGTCCAAGTGCCAGTGCTAGTGATATCATAGCCCTTTCAAATGCCTTAAATCCAAGCAATGAAGAAGGAAGATTAAATATTATTATTAGAATGGGTGCCGAAAAAATAGAACAAAATTTGCCAAAAATCTTTAAAGAATTAAGAAGCGAGGGCTTAAATTTAATTTATAGTATAGACCCAATGCATGGCAATACTGTTAAGGCTGGTAATTATAAAACTAGAGAATTTGATAATATCATTAAAGAGGTTAGGGCCTTTTTTGAAGTAGGCATAGCCGAGGGCATTTATCCAGGTGGAGTTCATCTTGAAATGACAGGGCAGGATGTTACAGAGTGTACGGGTGGCATTGTCTCAAATGTAAAAACTGAGAATTTGCAAAAAAGGTATGAAACTCAGTGCGACCCAAGGTTAAATGCTGACCAGGCCTTAGAACTTGCCTTTTTAATCGCTGATTTAGTAAAAAAGGCTAGGGCGTGAAAGTTTATGGGATTAAAAATTGTTCAAGTGTGAAAAAAGCTTTATCTTACTTAGAAGATAAAGGTATTAATTTTGATTTTTTAGATATTAAAAAGATTAATGAAAGTATTTTAAATACTTGGCTTAAACAAAGAACCTTTGAAGATTTAATCAATCTAAAAGGTATGACAGCTAGAAAATTAAATTTAAAATCCTTAGATATGGATGAAAAAAGCTTAAAACAATTAGTTTTATCAAATTTAAGTCTTATTAAACGTCCTATTATAGAATATAAGGATAAAATTTTAATAGGACAAGAATATTTAACAAAATATA
>NZ_VJNT01000002.1:0-44257 GCF_008633895.1 Campylobacter sp. LR264d | reverse complement strand
TAGGTTCTGTGCAAAATCAATTAACAGTAACTATAAATAACATAACAGTTACACAAGTTAATCTTAAATCAGCTGAATCTACCATTAGAGACGTTGACTTTGCAAGTGAGAGTTCAAACTACTCAAAAACTAGTATCTTAGCCCAAAGTGGTACTTACGCACTAGCCCAAGCAAATGCGTCTCAACAAAATGTTCTTAGCTTACTTCAATAGCTAGTTTAGTTTGGAGTTTGCTAGTGAATGTTTAGGAGTGCGAAAGCACTCCTTTTTTTATGCTTATTTTTATTTCAAGTTGGCTTTAAAATATTTTTATTTATTTTTATTATAATATGCTCTTATGAGTAAGTAAAAAATTTATAAAAAAATAATTAAAGGTGATTATGAAAAAGGATATAAATTATTATTTGAATTTGCCCTATGAGATTATAGTGCGAAAATTAAGCGATGAAGAAGGTGGAGAGTATTTTGCAAGATATAAGGATTTTCCTTATATAATGGGCGACGGTCAAAGTGAGGCCACAGCGATTGAGAATGTTAAAAGTGCTTTTAGTGGGGCTATAGAAGTTATGCTAAAATGTGGCGATAAGATTAAAGAACCAAATTCAAAGAATAAAAGTAAAAATTTAGCCATAGCCTTAAAAGAAAGCATAATAGACAAAACCGATAAATACTCACAAAAATTAGAACTTTCTAGGTCGGCTTTCATTGCAAAAGCACTAGAACAACAAATAAATTATTTAAGTAAAAAACATATTTAAAGATGAGTAAGAAAGCACTCCTTTTTTAATCTTAAAAAAAATTTAACCATATAGGGGTCTCGACCCTATGGCTAAGCCCAAAGTAAATTGTATCTTATCTTGTTTAATACCGAAAAAATTAAGTAAATATAAAAGAACCAAATTTAAAAACAAACAAAAACATTAACTTAAAAGAAATGGTATAACCTAGACCTTTAAAAGCTCATTTGTAGCATAATAAATTGTAAAACAAAAGCTACTACAAGGCGAGTATAAACGCGATTGTACTTAACATTTAAATTTCATAAATTTTTTTTTATAATGATAGTTTAAAAAGATTGCTATAACATTAAACTACTACCCTTGCTAAAAACTCCTTTATATTGACATTATGATTAAAAAGATAAGGGCGAAGTAACTTTGGGATTTTATTGATTCTACATTCTTCTTTAAAGCTTTTTGGCATTTTTAAAGCATTTTCAAAATTAAAAATAAAGGCCTTGTTAAAGGCGTAGCAAATGCCTAATTTAGCACTTATAACGCAGTCTTTTTTACTTTCTTTTCTTTGCTTTGCACTCATAACAATGCCAAATCTTTTAACAGCCCTTGCAATCACGCTTTCATTTATAGCACAATACAAAATCCCCTTAAATTCTAAAATTTCAGTATTTAAAAGGCTTAAATCCTTGTTTATGTACTCAAAGCTTTTTTTAACACCTCTTTCAAAATTGTTTATAAATTCATTACTAAAATGCTTTCTAATGTAATTTCTCTTAAATTTTTCATTCTCATTGCTTTCATCTTCAAAATAAAAAATATGATTTTGCTTTAAAAAGGCTAAAATTTCATTTTTGCTAAAATTTAAAAAAGGTCTTATTAATAAAAAATTATCCTTTTTAACTATATCTTGCATGGGACTAAGTTCTAAAAAACCGGCCCCCTTGGAAAACTGCATTAAAAACCATTCAAAATTATCGTTTAACTGGTGGGCTAAAAGTACATTTTCATAGCCTTTTTTTTCACAAAGTTCCTTAAAAAAAGCGTATCTAAACTCCCTAGCCTTGCTTTCAAAATTGTTCTTAAATTTGGGAGCTGTTTTTGTAAAAATTTGCTTATTAAATTTACTTGCTAACTCTTTTGCCTTTTTTTCTTCTAAATCGCTTTGCTTTCTTGTTTTGTAATTAATTAAGGCTAAATCAAAGCTTATATTTTGCCTTAATAAACACTCAAATAAAGCCCTGCTATCGCCCCCATAACTAAAGGCTAGTAAATTTTTTTTACCCCTTAAAAGCCTTAAATATTTAAGCTCAATTTTCATATTTTTTAATAGCCCTTGCTAGTAATTTTTTATCTAAATGTTCTAAAATTTCACACTCATAAATCTCGCCTATTTGTAAAGGCCCACACAGGCTTTCATTTATTAAAATTTCTCCATCAATGTCCCTATCCCAGATTAACTCCTTTGCACCTATAAAAAACTCCCCTTCGCTACTTTGCCCATTACAAATAACTAAAACCCTTTGTCCTACCCTATTTTCAAAGCTTTTATTTATGGAATTTTCTACTATTTTTTCAAGCCGTTTAAGACGAGAATTTATAGTAGACCTTGGAATTTGGACCATATCAAAGGCTCTTGTATTTTCTTCTTTTGAGTAAGCAAAAAGGCTGATCCTATCAAAATTAAAATTTGCTATAAACTCGCATAATTCATTAAATTCGCTTTCTTTCTCACCCGGATGACCCACTATAAAGCCCGTTCTTAAAAAACTATCCTTTGCCTTTCTCATTAAACTTAAAAGTTCTAAAATATGCTTTTTACTATGCTTTCTTTGCATTATCTTTAACATATTTTCATTTATATGCTGTAAGGGCATGTCAAAATAATTTGCAAAAATTTTAGAATCTATAATTGTTTTTATCAATTGTTTAGTAGTAGTACTTGGATAAAGATATAAAATTCTAGCTACCAAAACGCCCTTTATTTTTTCAATTTCTTTTATAAGTTTAATGAGTCCATTTTTTTCGCCCTTATCTAGTAAAAAAGAAGAACTATCCTGTGCTATAAAAGAAAAATCTTTAAAGCCCTTACTTACTAGATCTTCAACCT
Organism: Campylobacter sp. LR264d; assembly: GCF_008633895.1. Classification (NCBI taxonomy): domain Bacteria; kingdom Pseudomonadati; phylum Campylobacterota; class Epsilonproteobacteria; order Campylobacterales; family Campylobacteraceae; genus Campylobacter; species Campylobacter sp. LR264d. The sequence continues at coordinate 41,414 of NZ_VJNT01000002.1, read as the reverse complement.
CTTCTGTTATGCTTTTAATGCTTCTTGATTGAAGACGACCTTTAAAAGTAGGAATGGCACAAAAAGAACAATTTTGATTACAGCCCTCGCTTATCTTAATAAAGGCATGGTATTTTGAGCCAGTAATTATCCTTTTTGAATTTGTGCTTTGTAAATAAGTAGAATTTGAAAATAAATTTTGCCTATTTATTATCAACTCATCTATCTTTTCATAATCGCCGACGCCGGTAAATAAATCCACCTCAGGCAAGGCCTTAATCAACTCATCTTTATACCTTTGCATTAAACAACCAGTTACTATAAGCAAGGAATCTTGTTTGCGAATGCTATGTAAATTTAAAATAGCTTGTATGCTTTCTTCTTTTGCACTTTTGATAAAACCACAGGTATTTACTATCAAAATATCAGCCTTGTTTGCCTCTTGTGTTAAATCATACGTGCTTAAACGTCCAAGCATTATTTCGCTATCTACTAAATTTTTATTGCAGCCTAAGGATTGTAAAAAAAGTTTTGCCATAATTTTCCTTTAAAAAGTAAAATTATATAAAACTAAGCCCAAATAATTTCTTTTTTTCCAAGTTTTTTTAATAAAGAATTTGTTTTTGAAAAATGCTTACAACCTAAAAAACCACTTCTTGCAAGTGGACTAGGATGAGAAGCACTCAATATAAAATGCTTATTTGTATCAATTAATGGAATTTTAGACTTAGCAAAATTTCCCCATAGTAAAAAAATTAAATCTTTTTTCTTTAAACTTAGCTTTTTAATCACTTCATCACTAAATTCACACCAACCCCAATTTTTATGACTTTGTGGTTTATTTTCATAAACGCTAAATATAGAATTTAAAAGCAAAACGCCCTGTTTTGCCCATTTGCTCAAATCCCTATTTGTAGAAATTTTTATACCTAAATCGCTGTTTAATTCTTTAAAGATATTACGTAAACTTGCAGGAATTTTAACTCCCTTTGGTACAGAAAAGCTAAGTCCCATGGCCTGGTCTTTTTTGTGATAGGGGTCTTGCCCTAAGATGATCACCTTTAAATCCTTTAAAGGCGTGATTTTAAAGGCGTAAAATAATAAATCAACACTTGGCAAAATAGGTTCTTTTTCTTCAAGTGCTTTTAAACAACGATTTTGAAGTGCTATAAAATAAGGCTTGTTAAATTCATCTTTTAAAAATTCTTGCCACTCATCGCTCATTTGATTAATTAAAATATCTTTCATTTATATCGCTTTTATTTAAAATATCAAAAATTCTAAGTAAAATTATATTAATTTTTTATTAATCTTTTTTTTTTTTTTTTTCAAAAGCGAATTTTAAAGCTTTTAACAAAAAATAACTTTTTTATTATTTAATTTTAGTTTAAATATAAAAGTACTAAAATGCCGTGCAATTTACATAGATATTTTGATTTATGTAAAAATTCACTAAAAAGGTTTTTTATGGGAACTAGGAAAGAACACGATTTTATCGGGGAACTAGAACTTTCTGATGATGTGTATTATGGAGTGCAAACCTTTAGGGCTTTGCAAAATTTCAATATTACAGGTGATAAATTAAGTAGCTATCCGGGCTTTATAAAGGCTTTAGCACAAGTTAAAAAAGCAGCTGCACTTACAAATTTTGACCTTAAATTACTAGATGCAAATATAAAGGATGCTATTTGTAAGGCTTGCGATAAGTTAATTGCAGGTGAGTATAGGGAGCAATTTGTAGTTGATATGATTCAAGGAGGGGCTGGTACTAGTACAAATATGAATGCAAACGAGGTTATTGCAAATTTAGCCCTTGAAATTTTAGGGCATAAAAAGGGTGAGTATCAATACTGCCACCCAAATGACCATGTAAATTTGTCTCAATCTACAAATGATGCGTATCCTACGGCTATGCGTGTGGCACTAGCTAGTGAGTTATCGCATTTTGCCGATGATATGAAAGTGCTTAAAAAATCTTTTGAAAAGAAGGCAGAAGAATTTAAAGATATTTTAAAAATGGGTAGAACTCAACTTCAAGATGCCGTCCCTATGACCTTAGGGCAAGAATTTCAAACCTTTGCTGTTATGATAGGAGAGGATATTGAAAGAATTTTAGAAGCTAGAATGCTTGTAAAAGAGATAAATATGGGTGGTACTGCCATAGGCACGGGAATAAATGCTGATTCAAGATATGCAAAATTAGTCCAAGCAAAGCTTGTTGAAATCACAGGACATTCTTTTATAACAGCAGATAATTTAATAGAAGCTACTCAAGATACAGGAGCTTATGTACAAGTAAGTGGGGTTTTAAAACGCGTTTCAGTTAAGCTTTCAAAAATTTGTAATGATTTAAGATTATTAAGTTCAGGTCCTAGGGCTGGTTTAAATGAGATAAATTTACCTAAAATGCAACCGGGCAGTTCTATAATGCCAGGCAAGGTTAATCCTGTAATACCAGAAGTTGTTAATCAAGTATGCTATGCAGTTATAGGCAACGATGTAACCGTCAGCTTTGCAAGTGAAGGGGGGCAATTACAACTTAATGTTTTTGAACCTGTCATTGCTTATGGATTGTTTAATTCAATTACCATGCTAAGAAATGCTATGCTAACCCTTGCCACAAAATGCGTAGATGGCATTAGTGCAAATGAAAAAATTTGTAGCAATTTTGTTTATAATAGTATAGGCATAGTAACTGCCTTTAATCCTGTCCTTGGCTATGAAAAATCAGCTAGCATTGCAAAAGAAGCTCTCCAAACAGGAAAACCTGTGGCTGATATCTGCCTTGAAAGAGGTTATTTACCAAAAGAAGAAATAGATAAAATTTTAACGCCTCAAAATATGCTAAATCCACATAGGCAAAACTAGGAGTATATATGGAAACTTTAATGCTTATCGCACAATTAGTAGTATTTTTAGGGGCGATTTTTCTAGGAATTAGACTTGGAGGTATAGCCATAGGCTATGCTGGAGGTTTAGGCGTTGTCGTTTTAGGACTTGTTTTAGGAATGAAACCAGGTAGCATTCCTTGGGATGTTATTTTAATCATAGCTGCAGCCATTGCTGCAATTTCAGCCATGCAACAAGCTGGTGGCCTTGATTATATGGTTCGTATAACAGAAAAAATTCTTAGGGCAAATCCAAAATTTATAAATTATCTAGCCCCAGCTTGCGGTTGGTTATTAACCATACTTGCGGGAACGGGTAATGCGGTATTTTCTCTTATGCCTGTTGTAGTTGATGTTGCAAAATCTCAAAATATAAAGCCATCAGCTCCTCTTTCTTTAATGGTAGTTTCTTCACAAATTGGCATTACAGCAAGTCCGGTAAGTGCTGCAGTTGTTTATATGAGTGGAGTTTTAGAAGAATTTGGTTGGAATTATCCTACCTTAATACTTATTTGGATAGTAACTACCTTTATAGGTTGTATGGCAACTGCTTTTATAGTGGGTTTAATAACTAATCTTGATTTAAGTAAAGACAAGGTTTATCAAGAACGTTTAAAGGCCGGGCTTGTAAAGGATAGTGGCGAAGTTTTAAACTCAGTTGATAAACCGGGTGCTAAAATTTCAGTAGCTATTTTTTTAATAGCCGTACTTTGTGTGGTACTTTATGCAACTGCCATTTCAAATAATGTAAAATTAATAGACCCTGTTATAGTAAAAAGAGATGAAGCTATTATGAGTTTCTTATTAACTGCTGCTTGCTTGATTACTTTAATTTGCAAGGTTAAACCAGCTTCTATACTTGAAACTAGCGTATTTAAAAGTGGTATGACGGCTTGCGTTTGCGTTTTTGGTGTAGCTTGGCTTGGAAATACCTTTGTAGCAGGGCATCAAGAAGAGATTAAAAGCATGGCGGCTAATTGGGTTCAACAAATCCCTGCGCTTTTAGCCGTAGCTTTCTTTTTTGCAAGTATGCTTTTATATTCACAAGCTGCCACTGCAAAGGCCATTACTCCTATTATAATAACAGCCCTTGGCATAAGTGCTACACAGCCTGGCGATTCATATATGCTTGTTGCTTGCTTTGCCGCTGTTTCAGCCCTATTTGTACTTCCTACCTATCCTACCCTTTTAGGAGCCGTTCAAATGGATGATACGGGTAGTACTAGAATAGGAAATTATATTTTCAATCATCCATTTTTTATACCGGGTATTTTAGCTATCGCAATATCAGTTGCCCTAGGCTTTGTCCTAGTACCAATCTTTGCTTAATTCATTCCTCCTTTAAGGAGGAATTCAAAGTTTTTTATAAGATTAACTTAGTAAAATTCCAACTTCTTTCAAATATAAAATAATAAAGGTTACAAAATGTTAAAACATTCAAAATTCCATGGCTTTGCCAAATTTAAGCTTGTAGTTATTCTAGCCTTTATGTCAAGCGTGGCACCTCTTTCGACTGATATGTACTTGCCCGCGCTTTCTCATGTAGAAGAAAGTTTTAAAACAAATACTTTTTTAACTCAACTTTCCCTTGCTAGTTTTTTTATAGCTTTTGCCTTTGGTCAATTAATTTATGGACCATTAAGCGATATTTTTGGGCGAAAAAAGCCTATTTTAATAGGGGTTTTTATATTTATTATGTCAAGTTTGGGTTGTGTGGTAATTGATGATATTAATAGCTTTATTATTTTGCGTTTTTTTGAAGCCCTTGGAGGTTGTGCTGGAGTGGTTATAGCAAGGGCTATTGTGAATGATTTATTTGAGATAAAAGACGCCGCTGCAATCTTTGCCTTGATAATGGTAGTAAGGTCACTAGCCCCTATGTTATCGCCTACATTTGGTGGAATTTTACTTCAATATTTTTCTTGGCAAAGTATATTTACAACGCTTTTTTTATTAGGAATTTTACTTTTTATTATGGTTCTTTTTGGCTTTAAAGAAAGTGCACCGCATTTAAAAGAAAAGAAATTTTCACATAAAGAAGCTATGCAAGGTTATAAAGCAGTATTAAAAGATAAGCCTTTTTTAGTTTATACCTTTGTAGCTGCCCTTGCCCTTGCGTCAATGTTTGCTTATTTGACAGGTTCAAATTTTGTATTTACTAAATTTTTTAACTTAGGAGAACAAGCCTATGCTATACTTTTTGGCGTAAATTCACTAGGCTTTATAATCTTTGCAAATGTAAATGCAAAATGGGTACAAAGCTATGACCCTGAAAAAATTCTAGCCCTTTCCTTGCTAGTAATGCTAATCTCGCTTTTAATAGTGCTTTTAACCTCTTTTATATATCCAAATTTCTGGCTTTTTGAGATTGCACTTTTTATAGGTATATCAATGCTAGGTTTTATAGCCCCAAACACAACTACCTTAGCCATGGCAAGATTTAAAGAACACTCAGGTACAGCATCTGCTATTTTAGGAATGGTAGAATTTGCACTGGCTGGTTTTATTTCTTTTATAGTAGGTGCTACAAATGCAAATACCCCTTTAGTACTAGCCCTTGTTATGAGTGCTTGTTTAATCTTAGCAAATGGGCTTTATTTTGCATCAAGAAAACATTTAAATGATAAAATTTATTAATAAAATTTTATTTTGTTAAATTTTCTTATGTAAAATTTAGAAATTTAATACAAGTTAGGAGCTTATAGTGAAAAAGATTTTAATACTTTGTTTGTTGTGTTTAGGCATTGTTTATGCAGAAGACCCTGTGATTGAGGTTATAAATAAGGGCGTTGCTTTGCCAAAGATTATAGTTAAGGATAATTCTAATGCCTTAAATGATGGTAATTTAAAACGCAGTTTTTACAATATACTTGTAAACGACTTAAAGGTAAGTTCCAATTTTGAAGTGGTTAGCGAAGGTAGTGAAAGTACAAATTATACCTTTGAATATGAGCTTACAAAAAATGGCAAAGGCTTAAATTTAAATGTAGTGATTAAAGCCGGTGGAGCTCAAAAATCTAATCAAAATTATAGTGTAAATAATGTAGAACTTTATCCTTTTTTATCACATAAAAGCGTAAAGGATTCTGTTGGTTTTCTAGGACTTGCTCCTGTTGAATGGATGGACCATAAAATTTTAATAGCTAGGACGGCTGGTTCTAAAAAAAGTCAAATAATAATGGCTGATTATACCCTAACCTATCAAAAGGTTATAGTAGATGGGGGTTTAAATCTTTTTCCAAAATGGGCAAATGTAGAACAAACTGCCTTTTTTTATACAGCATACGACCATGATATGCCAACACTTTATCGCTATGATTTAACTAATAATAGGGCTACTAAAATCCTTTCAAGTGGTGGAATGGTAGTAGCTAGCGATGTTAGTAATGATGGCAAAAAAGTTTTGATCACTATGGCACCAAAAGACCAACCTGATGTGTATTTATATGATTTAAATACAAAAAAAGTTAGCCAACTTACAAATTATGGTGGTATAGATGTAAATGGAAATTTCATAGGAGAAGATGAGTCAAGGATTGTTTTTGTATCAGAAAGACTTGGTTATCCAAATATCTTTATGCAAGGCTTAAATAGCAAATCAGCCGAACAAGTGGTATTTCATGGGAAAAATAATTCAGCCGTTTCTACTTATAAAGACTTTTTAGTTTATTCAAGTAGAGAACCAAATCAATCAGGCGTATTTAATATTTATTTAATGTCTATTAAGAGTGATTATATTAGACAGCTTACTGCAAATGGAAAGAATTTATTTCCTAGATTTTCAAGCGATGGAGGAAGTATAGTATTTATAAAACATTTAGGTGCCCAAAGTGCCTTAGGTGTTATACGCGTTAATGCTAATAAAACTTTTTATTTTCCCTTAAAGGTAGGAAAAATTCAATCTATTGATTGGTAAAAAAATTTATTTTTATCTTGATTTTAATTAAAATTTAGGTATAATATCGCAACATTTTTTTTAGAAAGGTCTTAAATGAACAAAGTTATTTTTTCGTCAATTGCAGCTCTTGCAATTATCATCAGTGGTTGTAGTGTTAAAAAAACCTCTGTAAGTAGTGATACTACAGTTGATACTTCTAAGGCAACTGGTAGTCAAGACATAGAAAGTATTGATTCTAGAATCAGTAGATTAAACGATACTTTAGAAAAAGTATATTTTGACTTCGATAAATTCAATATTAGAAGTGATATGCAATCAGTAGTTAATACAAATGCAAATATCTTCAATACAGAAGTTAGTGGTGTAAGCATTACTGTCGAAGGAAACTGCGATGAGTGGGGAACTGATGAATACAATCAAGCTTTAGGTTTAAAAAGGGCTAAAGCTGTTAAAGATGCACTTGTTACTCAAGGTGTAAATACTGATAGAATCGCTATTAAAAGCTATGGCGAAACTAATCCTGTTTGTACAGACAAAACAAAAGCTTGCGATGCACAAAATCGTCGTGCAGAATTTAAACTAGCAAGATAATTAATGAAAAAAACATTCCTGGTAGCCCTATGTGGGGCTACCTTTCTTTATGCAGAAACTTCTGCCTTTGGTGCTGGAGTTGCTAGCAGTTCTACGCCTTATGGCTTAAACGCTAATGAAAAATATTTTAAAGAAAAAATAGATTTTTTAAGTGATAATTACTCACAAATAAACGCTAAAATTAATGAAACAAATGAAAGATTAGAAGGTTTGCAAAGTACTTTAGAGGGTATAAATTCTCAATATGCAAAATCAACTTCTCGCCTTGCCCAGCTTGAAAATAGCTATGATGATAATAATTTAAGCAATGAACTTGCCGCCCTTAAAGCCTATGTGGAAGAAAGTAGAACAATTCAAGAAAAAAATAATAAACAAATTAAAACAATTTTAATAGAATTAAGTTCTTTAGTTGATTCTATTAATGATAACTATGTTTCTAAAAATGAAATTGATAGAAATTTAAGCTCTGCTTCTGCTTTATTAACCCCTAGTGTAAAAAATGAAGAAAAAAAGCCCGATGTAAAAGAAGAAACAAAAAAAGTAACTGAAAAAAAGGTTGATGATAGTTGGAAAAAGAAACAAAATAATGAAATTTTAGAACTTGCCCTAAGCGAATTTAACAAAAATAGCCTAGAAAGTGCTGGTGAAAAATTTCAATATCTTGTTAGCAAACAATATCGCCCTGCTACAGCAAATTTCTATCTAGGTGAAATTCAATATAAGAAAAAAAACTACGCTAGTGCCTTTAATTACTATAAGATAAGCACCTCTCATGGAGGTAAAAAGTCAGATTATTATCCAAAGCTTTTATATCACACTGCAATTTCTTTGGATAAGGTTGGAGACACTGCAAGTGCAAATAAATTTTACAAGGCCTTAAAGCAAGAATTTCCAAATTCTGCCGAAGCAAAGGCTGCCCCAAATCGTAAATAAACACACGGAGAATAAAATGGCTATAGAAAAAAATAATGTTGTATCTATGTTTTATGAGTTAAAAGATGCAAACACAGGTGAGATTTTAGAAACAAATCTCTATTCAGAACCACTTTCTTTTATACTTGGCAAGGGTCAAATTTTAGAAAGCTTAGAGACTGAAATAGCAAAGCTTGAAAGTCCTTGCAATGCCGATGTTATCATAAAAAAAGAACAAGGCTTAGGCGAGTACGATGAAACAGCTATACAAGAACTTCCAAAAGAACAATTTGCAGGTATTAATCTTGAAGTTGGAATGGCACTTTTTGGAGAAAGTGAAAACGGCGACACAGTTCAAGTTATAGTTAAAAAAATAGGAGATGATATAGTAACCGTTGATTATAATCACCCTTATGCTGGTAAGGATTTATTATTTAGCTTAAATATAGTCGATACAAGGGCAGCTAGCGAAGATGAAATTCTAACTGGCATTATAGCAGGAAGTAGAAGTTGTGGTTGCGAACATGGTGGCGAACACAAACATGAAGGTTGTTGTGGTGGCCATGGAGGTTGTGGTTGTCATTAACAAAATTTGCCTTTATCTTTGCTGGGCAAGGGTCTCAAAAAATAGGCATGGGACAAAGTTTTTATGAAAATTGTAATGGTGCAAAAAACCTACTAGAAGAAGCAAGTGATTATTGTAAGATAGATTTTAAAAACTTACTTTTTAGTGAAAATGATGAATTAAATAAAAGCGAATTTACCCAACCTGCCATAGTTTTAAGCTCATTAATGGCTTACGTGGTCTTAAAAGAAAAATTAAATTTAACACCTAGCTTTTGTCTTGGTCATTCTTTGGGTGAATTTAGTGCTTTAGCAGTGAGTGGGGCTTTTAGTTATTTGGATGCTATTTTACTAGTTCATAAACGTGGGCTTTTTATGCAAGAAGATTGCAGTAAGATTAAGGCTTCTATGATGGTAATTTTGGGCCTTGATGATGAGATGGTTGAGAATTTATGCAAAAATGCACAAGAAAAAAATAAACAAATTTATGTAGCAAATTATAACTGCGATGGACAGATTGTAATAGCTGGTTTAAGACCTGATTTAGAAGAATTTGAAGATGAATTTAGAAAGGCAGGGGCAAAAAAAACTATGCTTTTAAATATGAGCGTAGCAAGTCATTGTCCACTTTTACAAAATGCATCCTTAAAACTTGGCTTAGAACTTGATAAAATTTTAAATGCTAGTTTTAACCCCGTTGTATCAAATGTAAATGCCAAAATTTACACAGATAAAATCAATGCTTTAAACTTGCTTAAAAATCAACTTGTTAAACCCGTTTTATATAAACAAAGCATAAAAAATATAGAAAATGGAGTTGATTGTTTTGTAGAATTTAGCACAAATATCCTAAAAGGGCTTAATAAAAAAATCACTCAAAAAGAAACGTTTACCTTATTAAATATAAATGATATAGATGAATTTGTGGAGAAAATTAAATGAAAATTGCCATTTTAAGTGCTATGGAAGAAGAATTAATCCCCTTACTTGAAACTTTAAAAGATTATGAAAGCATAAATTACGCAAATAATACCTATTACACAGCAAAGTATAAAAATCACGATTTAATACTAGCTTATTCAAAGATAGGTAAGGTAAACTCAACCCTTAGTGCTAGTATTATGATAGAAAAATTTAAGGCAGAGGTCTTGCTTTTTACAGGGGTGGCTGGGTCTTTTAATGAAAAATTAAAAATAGGCGATTTAATAATAGCCTCAAAGGTCGTTCAATACGACCTTGATATAACAGCCTTTGGACATCCTTTAGGCTTTGTGCCTGGTAATGAAATTTTTGTTAAAACTGATACAAAATTAAATAATCTTGCCCTTGATATAGCAAAGAATTTAAATATTAAATTATTGCAAGGCATTATAGCCACGGGCGATGAATTTATTTGTGATGAAAATAAAAAGGCTAAAATTCGTCAAATTTTTAACGCAGATGCTTGTGATATGGAAGGAGCAAATGTTGTTTTAGTTTGCAATGCCTTAAATGTACCTTGCCTTTTGTTAAGAGCAATTAGCGATAATGCAGGAGAAAAAGCAGAATTTGACTTTGATGAGTTTTTAGTAAAATCAGCTAAAATTTCAGCAAATTTTATCTTTAAAATCTGCGATAGATTATGATAAATCTTAGTAAAAGATTGATTCGCCAAGTGGCACAAGCAAATGCTAAATTCAAACTTATAGAAAATAACGACAAAGTACTTTTAGGACTAAGTGGTGGTAAAGACTCACTAGCCCTAGCACATTTACTTGCTAGAATGCAAGCACACGCCCCCTTTAATTTTGAATTTGAAGCAGTAACTTTAAGCTATGGAATGGGTGAAGATTACTCGCATTTGCATAAGCATTGCGAAGAACATGGCATTAAACATAGTGTTTTAGACTCAAATATTTATGAAATTTCAGAAGAAAGCATACGCAAAAATTCAAGCTTTTGTAGCTATTTTTCAAGGATGAGAAGAGGGGCTTTATATACTTATGCCTTAGAAAAGGGTTTTAATAAACTTGCAATAGCCCACCACTTAGACGATGCAGCTGAAAGCTTTTTTATGAATTTTATTTATAATGGGGCACTTAGAACCTTAGCTCCTATTTATAAAAGCAAAAGAGAGATAATTGTCATTAGACCACTTATTTTTGTGCGTGAAAGGCAATTGATAGAAAATGCAAATGTAAATAATTTACAAGTAATAGGCAATGAATTTTGCCCTGGTATGAAGTTAAGCGAAAGAAATGTAAAATTTCCACACGCAAGGGCTGAGTGTAAGGAGTTATTAGCAAAATTAGAACAAGAAAATCCTAAACTTTTTACTAGTTTAAAAAAGGCATTTTCAAATATACATTATGAAAGTTTTTGGACGCAAAAATGAAAAAGGCATTAATTGTCGTTGATTTTCAAAACGATTTTATAAATGGGAGTTTAGGTTTTGAAAAGGCAAAAAGGCTTGAAAAGGTAATTTTACAAAAGCTTACAAATTTTAAAGATGATATAATTTTTACCTTTGATACCCATGATGATGAGTATTTACAAAGCAAGGAAGGAAAAAATTTACCTATAAAACACTGCCTTATAAATAGCCCCGGTTGGAACATGCCAGAAAATTTTACTCCCTTTTTAAAAAAGGCGAAGAAAATTTTTTATAAAAATACCTTTGGAAGTTTGGAATTAGCAAATTTTTTACAAGATGAAAATTATGATGAGTTAGAATTTTGTGGCTTAGTTTCTCATATATGTGTATTTGCAAATATCATTTTAGCACACTCTGCAAGTCTTAATACTAAACTTATACTTGATTTAAATGCTACTGCTAGTTTTGATGATGATTTGCATAATAAAACACTTGATATATTAAGGGTATTTAATGTTGAGCTTATACCCTTAAATCAAGATTAAGACTAGTAAAATTTATACTAGAAGTATTTGTTTCTTTATAATTTGTAAAAATTTCTTTCATAACCTTACTAAGTTGTTCATAATCTAAATTTTTTTCTGTATCATTTAAATACCTTGAACTTATATTTTTAAATTCATTTTGTAAATTTTCATAATATTCTTTAAAGTCATACTTTTTAAACTCATCACCATCAAAAAATTCAAGCAATTTCTCCTTTAAACTTGCTAATTCTGTCTCATCTAAGCTACTTATATCAAAGTCATTTTGAGCTAATTTTTCATAGCTTTGCATATCTTCCATAAAATCAAACAAGGTATAAGAATCGGCATTAAAATCAAAAAAACCTTCACCAAAGCCATTTGTTCTAGCCATATAGCTTATATTATCAATATTTGATTGAAGCATTTCACTTCTGCTTAAAACTTCATTATATTGTAAAATACCATCTAAATTTTTGTCATTTTTTATAGTTTTATCAAGTTCTAAGTCTATCGTGTTTGAGGCAAATTTTCCATCGTTATAAAGGTTTTTTTGATTTAATTTAAAATTTTGGCTAACTCCTGCAATAGACTTTGAATAACCATTTAATTGAATATAAGATTCTGTATAAACATTAGACATTGACAAAATTTTATCATTATTTCTAGTATACCAACCATGTGTTATAAAACCACTTCTTGTATTATCTAGTTCGCTTTGTTCTAAATAGCCATCATTGTTTTCATCAGCACTTAAATACGCCCTTTGATAAGCTATATCTGCGTACCAACCACTTACAAAACTCTCTGCTTTACCTGTTAAGATATAACTTCCATCACTTCTTTGATAAAAATCATCTTGGCTAAAATTTTCCTTTAAGATACTTATACTTTCTTTGCTTAAAGTACTTTGAGTAAGACGGGAAGTAATAAGGTCTTTAAAATAGATAGTATTTGAATTTTGTGCTTTAACACCAGATTCTAGCGACAAAGTTATATCGAGTTCTTTTAAACTACTATTACTAATATAACTTATACTATTTCTTAATGACTTATAAATAGTAGAAGTGCCTATTTTATCATAATCTACTTTCATTGATGAAAAATCAAGTGCCATTTTGTTTTCCTTATGGATTTGTATCTACGCCATAATTTTCAAGGCAAAATTGTTGTGCTAAAATTTTTTGTTTTGCAGTACCATTCTTAGCAGTATTCAAGCAATTTAAATAATTTTTATAATATTGCACTGGTGTTAAAAACTGAGTTCCCCAAGAAAAGCTGTAGCTAAAATTTACTAATAAAAAGGCTATTATAAAAATTTTTTTCATTACATTACCCTTACAAATTAAATTATAAAAATTATATCGACAAAATTTTAAAAAAGATATATTTTTCTAAAATTTTGTCATTTTTTTATAACTTAAATACACAAGACTAGCTTAAACTCCCTATTTTAGCCATTTCATCAGCGCTTAATGTAAAATCAAAAATATCTATATTTTCTTTAATTCTTGACGCGTTGCTTGATTTTGGTATGGCTATAAAGCCACTTTGGACACTCCATTTTAACATTATTTGAGCCACTGTTTTATTATGATTTTTAGCAATAGTTGTTAAAATTTCATTCTTCATAGCCCTTTTAATATTGCCAAGTGGAGTATAAGCTTCTATAGCTATATTTTTATCCTTGCAAAATTCAATTGTTTTATTATTTCTTTCAAAAGGATTAATCTTTATTTGATTTACTGCTGGGATTATGCTTGTATTTGACATTAAATTATTAAGTTCTGATATATTAAAATTACTTACCCCGATTGAGCGAATTTTGCCATCCTTATAAAGCCTTTCAAGCACCTTATAACGATTTATATCATCAGATGTGCTCCAATGAAGTAAGTACAAATCCACATAATCCATTTGCAAACGTTTTAAACTATTTTCAAAGGCTTGTTTAGTATCGCTTTCACTAGCTATTTTTGTGGTTATAAAAACTTCTTCTCTTTTAAGTCCACTTTTTCTAAATGCAATGCCTACTTGTTCTTCGTTTTTATAATAACTTGCACTATCTATCAAACGATATCCTGCCCTATAGGCTTCAAGCATAGCATTTACGCCTTCTTCTCCTCTTATATCCCAAGTTCCAAAACCAAATTGTGGCATTGAAATTTTATTATTTAAAATCACTTCCGGCACCTTTGCCCCCTTAAAATTTAATATATCGCTACTAAGAAAATTTGGCATTAAGGCTATTGCCCCAAGACTTGCACCTTGTTTTAAAAATTCTCTTCTTTGCATAATTGCTCCTTTAAATTTCGTTGATATTAATCTCATTATCTAAAATATAAACAATAAAGGCCCTTGTTGGAAGTTGTAAAATTTCTTTTATAGCATCCTTGTAGCCACTTACTTGAATTTTATGTTCTTCTTTATATGTTAAACCAGTTTTATAATCCACTATAATAGTCTCTTTTTCATTAACACAAAGTAAATCAAGACGCAAAATTTCATTATTAAAGCTTAAAGTTTGTTCTTTAAAAATCTTTTTATCTTTGATTAAATTTTGAAAATTATCATTTTTAAGAAGTAAACTTACCCTTTTAAAAAGCCTTTTAAAATCATCATCTTGCAATAAATTACGCATTTTTTGGCGAGTTTTAAAGCAAATTTTTTCATAATTTAAGCCGTTAAATTCTACATTTTGCATAAAGAAGTGAAAGGCATTTCCAAAATAAATTTCTTTTGAATTTATCTCTTTATTGCTTTCTTCATTTTGAGGACCTACCCTTGCAAAGGGCTTTAGGCTATCAGTTTTTAAAGTTGAAGTTTGCAAATTTATATTTTTAGCCTCTATCACCCCTTTTTTAATAGGCTTAAAATCACTAAAAACGCTATTATTAGTATTATTTTTAATTATAATCAAAGAATCCCTAGCCCTTGTAAGTGCTACATAAAGCTTATTTATATCTTCTTCTAAATTTTCCTTATCCCTTTTATCTTTGAAATTTTTATAATTTATTTCATTGGTATTTTTTCTTATATCATCACTCATTTCAAGGCACCAGCCTTGATTTATATCATATTCTAACATTAAGCTTGTATCATCAGGTTTATTTCCTGACAAAGCATCAAGTAATATAACATTATCAAATTCAAGCCCTTTTGACTTATGCACATTCATAACATTAACGCCAAAATTATGCTCCCCTTTTAATGTCTCCTCACAAGGTTCAAAAAGTAATTTAAGTATATTTTCCTTTTTTCTAGCATATTCTATAAACTGCACAAGGGCTAAATCAAGCCTTAATCTTAAATTTTTAATCAAATAAAATAAGGTTTGAATGGTGCTTTTTGCTAAATCAAGCCTTAATTTTTTAGGCTTAAAACCTAACATTTCATTTAAAAAATGCAGATAAAACTCATCGCCAAAAATGCAGTATTTTGCATATTCTACTAAAATTTTCACATTTGCCTTATTGATTAATTTTATATCACCTTGCGTAAAGGCTTGAATGTTATTTTCCTTTAAAAACTCACATATTGAATTTGCATCGTCATTTTTCCAACACAAAACACAAATATCATTTAATAAAATGCCATTAATTTGCAAAAAATTAACCTTTTGAAGTATCATTTCAAAGCTTTTTTGCTTAAATTCAACTTCTTTACTAAGCTCAACAACTTCTAAAAAGCCTTCCTTTGCATTGCTTGAAAGTTCTTGTGGAATGTAAAATTCATACTTATTTTTAAAATGTTCATTTACAAAATCAATTATATTTTTGGCACTTCTATAATTAATCTTTAAATTTTCTTTTTGAATTTGGCTAAATTGATTACAAACTAGGTCAAAAAGCTCCTTTTTACCACCTCTAAAACGATAAATACTTTGCTTTTTATCGCCCACATAAAAAAAGCTCCTAAAATCCTTAACACCCTGTCCCGAAACAAGCTCAGCAATAATAGGCTTAATGATTTGATACTGTATAACGCTTGTATCTTGAAATTCATCTATTAAAAGGTGTGAAATTCGCCCGTCAAGACGAAAATAAATCATATCTTTATACTCACCTTGTATAAGTTCAAATGCCTTTTTTGCAATATCTGCAAAGCTTAAAATATTATTTGCTTTAAAATACTTATCCTTAGCATAAGTGTAAAATTGTAACAGTTTTAAAAGTTTAGCCTTTTTAAATTCCCTTAAATTAAGGGCGTAATTATTTGCAAATTCTATAAATTCTTCTCTTTTAGCCTTGAATTCGCTATCTTGCATACATTTTTCCATGTATTGTGTACTATTTTTAATAAAAGCCTTTGTAAAAAATTCTTTAATATTTAAATTTTCATTTTGAAACTGGTCAGTTAAATTTTTATAACCTTTTACATTAAGATACCTATCATTTATAAATTTTCTAAGTTCTAAATATTTTTCTTGCAATGCATCTTTATTAGGAAAGCTTAACTCTTTTATCTCTTCAACAAAGGCATTATTATAAAGCATGTTTAAAAACTCAAAAAATTTATCATTCTTATCCTCAGTTTGTATAAGATAATGTGCTAGACTATCTAAATTTTCATCATCTAGGCTATTGATAAAGATATTTTTATCAAAACTGCCCTCACTTACTATATCAAAATCACTCATTAAGCCTAAATTTAAGGCAAATACCCGTACAAGCCTTGAAAAAAAAGAATCAAGTGTGCTAATATGCAAATTCTGTCTTAAAAAATCTTCTTTTAAACTATCTCTAATGGCTACAAGCTGAGCCTTATATTTATTTAAAAGCTCACATAAAACAGCACATTCTGCACTTTTTTCGTCCTTTTCAATATTTAAAAAGGTATTAACTATCCTTTCTTTCATTTGTGCGGCTGCTTTGTTTGTAAAGGTAAGAGCCAAAATTTCATTCATTTTTACACCCATTAAGATAAGTGCTACAAAACGAACGCTTAAAGCAAAGGTCTTTCCACTACCTGCACTTGCCTCAAGGGCTAAATAAGGTTTAAATTCACTCATTTAAAATCCTTTTCATAAATGAGTTTATAAGGACAATAAAGATTGCCTTTGCTATCAAATTCTATAAATTGATTTTTTAAAAGTTCTTTTAAACACTCTTCTAACTCTAACAAGCTTTTATTTTTTGCTGTATCAAATTTAACATTTATCAAATCGTAAAAAATACCATCTGCATTTCTATCATACAAGGCCTTATAAAAGGCAAGCTGATAGGAATCTTGATAGTTTTTCACATTGCCATATTTATAATCAATGATTAAGTTTTTTCCATTTAACTCATCGATTCTATCAATCTTTCCTTCAAGTTTAATCTCTCTATCAGCAATTTTATAAATCTTAACATTGCTACTATTAAAATTTAATTCCAAAGCCTTGATTTTATAGCCATTTTCAAAATGTTCTTTTTCTTTTTGTGCAAAATTTTTAAGCCTAATTTTTAACATAGCCCTATCAAGTGCGTTAAGTTCTTTGCTGTGTTCTTTAAAAAATTCAAAAAAAGCCCTTTCATCAAAATAATCCTTACTTGAATTTGTATAAAATTTCTCTAATAAATCATGCACAAAATTTCCCATTTTCAAGGCTTTTTTATCATCTTGCCCAAAGGACCTTGCTTCTTGTAAATTTAAAATATACTTATAATAATAGGTTCTTTTGCATTTTAAAAAACAATTTAAACGACTAAAAGATAGTGGATTTTTAAAGATATCATGCCACATAATAGGGGCATTTAGAGGAGTTAAATTTAAAATAACACTTTCATAGTTTAAATTTAAGGCATTTAAATAGGCCTCGTTACTAATATCATCTTTAAAATTTGCTTTTATATCGAGTTCATCTAAAAAGCGAGATTTTGTAAATTCATCATTTTGTATATAAGAAATACTTACAAATTCAGCATTTTTAATTAAATTTTCATAATAAAATCTTTGTAAATTTTCCCTTGTTTCATAGCTTATTAAACCTGCTTTTTTGCGTATTTCATTATTTAAAAATAACTCATTAATATCCCTTGTAGGCACAAATTCATCGTTAAAATCAACTATTATCACACCCTTAAAGCTTAAACCCCTACTTTCTAAAAGTCCAGCAACAGTTACTTTACCCCCACTTGTATGGCTAAGGCTAAGTTTATTAAAAGATATAAATAAAAGTTCTAAAATGGTCTCAAGGCTTAGTGTATAAGAGTTTAAAAGTTCTTTTATAAGATATAATTCTTTTTTAATATATTCTTTAAGTTCGTTACTCTCATTTTTTGCTAAATCATTTAAAATTTTTTCTAAAAATACAAAATCGCAATCTTGCTTAAATTTAACCTTGAAAGTATTGATAAATTCGGTATTAAAATCTAAAATATTTAATATGCTATGTTGATAATCAAAAAAACTAGCGTTTTTAAAATAATCCTTATCCTGTTCGTATTTTATTAATTTAACACTTTCAAATAAGGCTTGTAAGGCTTGATAAAATAAGGTATTACTTAGCTTAAAGCCACTTGCAAAATTTAAATTATTGTTTTTATCATAAAGGTGTAAAAGCTCACAAAAACTCTCATCAGGGGTTATTATTATAATATCTTGTGGGTCTACGCCCTTAGCTATAAAATTACTAAGTTCATCTTGTACAAAAGTAGCTTGTAGGGTGCGTAAATCAAAGCTTTTAAGGTTAAGTTCTTTGTTTTTATTAATACATTCTTGCTTTCTTAAAATTTCTTTGCTACTAATATCAATCTCATAATATACGTTTAGTTTAAATTCTATATCATTTAAAAAGCTTAGTTTTTTTAAGGCATCCATATTAAATTTACTAGTACGAAAACATAAAATCACCCTTTTATGCTTTGAAATTTGTTCTAATAAATTACTCATAAAATAATTTAAAAAGCCTTGCATATTGTAAATTATCAAGTCATATTGTTGTAAAAAATCTACATTTAAGCTATATTCTTTACACAAAGAAATATCATCAAAAAGCTTATTTTCCTTTAAATTTGCTAAATAATTCTTAAAAACCTCGTCTAAAATTTCTAAATGTTCTATATAACTTGCATAATAATCATTGCTTTTTAAATCGTCCACGCTTTTATTTTCAATGGCAAGTTCTTTAAAAAATGAAAAAAGATAAGTATGGCTTTTTAAAAAGGCAAAAAATTCATTAGAAATTCCAAGCTTTTTACTTAAATCCTTGCTTTTAAGACAGGCCTTTTGTAATAACAATAAACACTCATAAGTATTTGCCCTAAATAAATCTATCTCACAAATATTTTCTATAAATTCATTATCAAGCATAAGCCTATCTAACAAAATATTTTTTTCTTTAGCCTTTGCTAAATAAGCTTTAATCTGCCTTTGAGAATTAAATATGCGTAAATTCATTGCACAAAAAGATTAAAGCTAAAAAAGCCTATAGTATTTTCATCTTTTTCTAATTTTAATTTTAACTGCCACCTGCCATTTTCAAGCTCTGGTAAAATAGTATTTAAAGCATAGGTATTTAAACTTGTCCTAAGCCCCTTGTTTAATACCCCATTCTCATTGGCGATAGGCTCATTTGCAAGATATAAATTAAGGTCTAAATTCTTATCTTGTTTATTTGTATGAGGTCTTGTTAAAAGCCCACTTGTTTTTATATCACTAGCACTTAAATCACTAAGTTCTTTTATGAAAATCATAATATTATTTTGGTCTTTATAAAGTTCATAAAAGGGGCGATCTTTTTTATCAAATTTTTCATCAAGTTCTAAATTTACATTAAAAAATTTATTAAATTCGGCTTGTTTTTGTTGAATTTTATCAAAATTACTTTCAACATTTTGATACTTATCAAAGTAAAAATCATCCTCATAAACAGGGTAATTACTTGCAAAAACAATAGTAACTATACAAGCTAAGATAATTGCAAAAATAGAAAGTAAGATTCCATATGGCCAAAAAGTCTTTGTTTTAGACATTTTTTCTCCTCTTTATTCTTCTTTGAATGTAGTATATCAAAGCAAAACAAATAAAGCCATAAATTAGTATCCTTAAAATATTTAAGGTATCTTTGTTTGAATTTCCTATGGAGTGTTCTAAGCTTATATTAAAATATTTTGCTATTCTATCTGTTATATCTCCATAACCATTTATTATAGCAGCATTGTAAATATCACCCTTTTTTGATGCAAGTATAGGCAAAATAGTACCAGTTGATGCATAAGGGCTTAAAACAGCTTCTTTGTCAAAAAAGGTTAAGGCTTCTTTAGTGCCTATTATATCTACTTTTTGAGAGCTAATTGAAAGCATTAATAAAATATTTGGTCTTGGTAAATCTTCTTGCATTTTTATTAAGTCTTCAACACTTCTTTCTTTGCTAACAGCCACGCCTATAAAAATGCCCGTTTTATCAAAAACTTCCTTGCCTATTAAATTTATCTCATCGCTTACTTTTTGATTTAAAACATTTTCATTGTAAATTACGGCTTTTAAAGACTCTTGTGCAAAAATTTGTATAAAGAATAAGGCGACAATTAAGCCGCCTTTAAAAATAATACTCATCCTATAAAAAGATGATTTGGAGTTAAAACAGACCACACAGTAACAACTGCTGTTACAACTAAGGCTACAATAATCAAAGTTTCTACAATCTTATTCATTTTGTTTCTCCTTTTATAATAACATGGTCGTTTCTACTTGAACCAAACATTTTAATATCTTGCTTATTTTGCAAGGTATAAGGTGCTTGCATAACACTTTGTTGTGCACTAATACCCCAGCAAGTAAGCCCTACCAAAATAGAAAGTAACAAAACCACCGCTATTAACATACCTGTAAGACCATTTAAGGCAAATACACATCTACTTGAATTTTCCATTATTCACCCCTTGAAAGAGAAATTATATATTCGCCAACAGCTTGCTTTTGAATATCGTTTAATAAATCGCTACTAAATTTAGGCATAGAACCAATAGCCCCATTCTTACCTCTATTTAAGACCTCAACTATAAACTCAGATGACCCATATTTTGTTAAATCGGGTGCTAAAACCTCGCCACCTATTTTACCTGTGCCATCTTCGCCATGACAAGCAGTACAAGTTGCAAATACTTCCCTACCTCTTGCCACAAGCCCTTCATTAGCAGTTGTTTTAATGGCTGAAAGTTCTTTTGCCACATAAGCAGCCACAGCAGGAATATCTTCTTTTGCTATGCCTAAATCCGCAGCACTTGACATTTCACCCATTAAATAATCCATACCCTTAGAACCATTAGTAATAACTTCGATTAAGCCCTCTTCTGAGCCCCAAATTTTTAAATTTTGAGCCTTGCCATTAATGCCATCGCCTGTAATTCCATGGCATTGAGAACATTGTACTAAGAATAAATTCGTTCCCATAGCTATTTTATCTTCTTTTGAAAGATTTTGATATTTTTGTGCAAATCTTGCATTATGAGCTGCTACTTCTTCATTGTATTCACCTACTTGAGAATAAGAATTTAAAGGATATCCCCATAAAAAATACCAAATAGCCCATACAGTAAGAAGTAAAAATATCACAGCCCAACCCAAAGGAACAGCATTTTTAAATTCACCTATGCCATCCCAGTTATGTTCAGCAAGTTCAGCACTTTCTTTTTTAACTTTCATTTGTTGGAACATTCTACCAACAACCACAAGCGTGATTAAAATGATAAGAATGGCACCTACTAAAGATAACAAATTTACATTATCTTCTAAATTTAACCACTGCATTAAGCACTCCTTTTCTTTTCTAAAACACTATCATCAATTTCATCATCAAGGGCGAGTTTTGCGTATTTTTCATAGTTTCTCTCGCCTTTTTTTTCATTTTTATACAGATGAAACCAATATGAGTATAAAACCACCACTAAAAATAGGACAAGAAAGAAAAAGCCATATCCTTGAAAAATTTCCCACTCGCCCTTAGTAATGGCTGATAAATTTAGTGTCAATAAATTTTTAACAACACCAAAAACTACTTCTAAATCACCCATACTCTTACTTTAAGCTATTTAAATATGCAATCAAAGCAACGATTTCTTTAATCTCGCCTCTTGCAAAGGCATCTTTAATTTCTTGATTTTTCATTTGCTCAACGATTGCGGCTGCTTCTTCTTGAACTAAAGCTTTTGCTTCTTCATAAGTTCCAAGAGGAGTTTGTCCTTCTACATCGTAAGGTACATTAAATACCTTTTTAACTGTTAAAGCTTCAGCATAGGCTGTTTCTATATCTGCATTTGTTGAAAACATATGCTTATATGCTGGCATAATCGAACCAGGTACCACTGAAACTGGGTCATACATGTGATTTTCATGCCAATCAGCAGTTCTATAATTACCCACACGGGCTAAATCAGGCCCTGTTCTTTTTGAACCCCATAAAAATGGTCTATCATATGCAAATTCACCACTTACAGAATACATACCATATCTATCAGTTTCACTTTTAAATGGTCTTATAAGTTGTGAATGGCAAGCATTACAGCTATCTTTAATATAAACATTGCGTCCTGCAAGTTGCAAAACGGAGTAAGGTTTTTTACTTTCAACAGGTCTTGCATTTTCTGCAAAATGTGGTAAAACCTCAACAACACCAGCATAAGCTATAACTACAAACACTGCCACAGCAAAAAAGAATGGATTTTTTTCTAACCAACTAAACATTTCATCTCCTTTTATGCTGCCATAGGTGAAGCACTTTTTGGTTCTACGTCAAGTACTTTTCCACTAGCTATTGATTTATAAAGATTATAAGTAAAGATAAAGAAACCAACTAAATACAACAAGCCACCGATTGCCCTAATCCAATAGTAAGGGATGATAGCAAGAACAGTATCAATAAAGGTATATAAAAGACCACCATACTCATCAGTAGCTCTCCACATCATACCTTGAGTAATACCTGCTATCCACATTGATGCAAAGTATAAAACTATACCTGTGGTTTGTACCCAAAATTGAGTTTCCATTAAAGATTTACTATAAAGTTCTCTTTTGAAAATTCTAGGAGTCATATGATAAAGTGCTGCCATTGTCATAAAGCCAACCCAGCCAAGTGTTCCATCGTGCACATGTCCTGGAATCCAATCTGTAAAGTGTGCTAAAGCATTTACTGATTTAATTGATAATATCGGTCCTTCAAGTGTAGAGAACATATAAAAAGTAGAGGCTAAAATCATAAATTTAATCAAAGGACTTTCTCTTAATTGTTCCCATTCACCTTTCATTGTAAGTAAGATATTGATAGCTGAACCCCAAGAAGGCAAGATTAACACAACAGAAAAAACTGAACCCATAGTTTGCATCCAATCAGGAACGGTTGAATAGATTAAGTGGTGACCACCAGCCCATAAATAAACAAACATCAAGCCCCAAAACGCAAAAAGTGATAATTTATAAGAAAAAATCGGCTGACCACTTTCTTTTGGTAGAAAATAATAAATTTGTGCGATAATCCCAACTGTGAATACGAACGCAACTGCGTTATGTCCATACCACCATTGAACTAAAGCATCATTTGTACCAGCATACATAGAAACAGAATGCCACCAATTACCCATTCCACTAACAAAATAAGTAGGAACAGACATATTATTAAATAAATATAGCATAGCAATACCCAAGAAAGTAGCTATATAATACCAAAGAGAAATATAAAGAGTTTTTTCACGGCGAATTCCAATAAGCCCAAAAATGCTAACTCCCCACAAAACCCATACTACAACTACAAGAATATCCAAAGGCCACTCTAACTCAGCATATTCTTTTGAAGTAGAAACACCGGCAAAAAGTGTGATTACAGCAATTACCATAAGTATCATGTAAAGCCAAAAATGTAATTTTCCAATAAACATTAAAAAGCCAGATTCTGCCATACTTACTTTTAAAACGCGTTGTCCTATGTAATACCAAGTAGCCCAAATACCTGAAAGCATAAAGCCAAAGATTACACCAGAAGTATGTAGTGGTCTAAGTCTTGAAAAAGTCGCATACTCACCTGCTATATAATTTAAATCAGGGTATGCCATCTGAAAGGCTATAAGCGTCCCTATAGCCATGCCCACAATCCCAAACAATATGGTCGCAAACATAAAATATTTAGCAACCGTATAGTCGTAATTTAATACATTACCTGGATGCATTAAGTCTCCTTAAAAATTTAGATTAACATATTATTATAAGATAAATAAACAAAATTTTTTTTTAAAAAGATTCTTTTCATTAATTTTTTATTGTTTTTTTATCTAAAAAAAGATTTGATATTATTCTTATCCTAATTTTAATGGTCTTAAAATACCTAAATTTAGGCTATTAGATTACATTTTTTCTTTGTGAAATTTTTATTACAAAATAAAAATTTTATTGTGTATTTTTGAAATTTACTTAAAGTGAATAATGGCTTTTTCTTTTAAAATTGAAGCTTGAGTTATATTTGTAAATTATATTAAAAAAAATTTTTATCAAAAATATTTATTTAATTTATATTTAATTTTAAGCTAAAAATTTGTGAAAGTTAAAAAAGGCTAATTTTAGCATCGCTTTAAACAATGACTAGCCTTTAAGCACCTTTAAAAAAGTGTTTGAAGTCCCCTAGAAATATTACACATTGATTTTATATCCAAGTCCTGGAACATTTTTTATAAAATCACTACCTACCTTATCGCGTATCCTTTTTACAAAGGTTCGAACCGCAGTTTCTGTTACCTTTTCATCAATCCAGACATTTTTTTTAATATCATCGTGAAGTACTAAAACGCCGGGTTGCTTTATCATTAAACTTATAAAAGCAAGTTCTTTTTTAGTTAAGTCTATGTCTTTACCATCTCTTACGAGGGTTCTTTTTGTTTTGTTGAATTGATAATGTTCATTTATGTCTAATATGTTGCTAGCGTGAATTTTATTGCTTACAACAGATTCTAGCACCCTAAACAATTCTTCAATATCAACAGGCTTGATTAAATACTTATCAATACCTATATCAATAGACTTTAAAAGCCGTTCTTTTTCAGAAAACGCACTTAATACAATAATAGGCGTATCCTTTGCGATTTCCTTGATGCTCCTTGCCATATCAAGTCCATCCATTATAGGCATAGCAATATCGGTTAAAACTAGATTAGGATTAAATTTCTTAAATTTCTTTAAGCCCTCGTTACCATTTTGAGCCCCGATAACCTTATTAAAATACAAGGTTAGCATAGAAACTAAGCCTTCTCTAATTTTAGCCTCATCTTCTACGACCATAATAACTAAATCTTTAAAATCTTGCATAGCTGTCCTTAATAAATTTTAAAAATATCTCAATACAAACTCCATTTGCCACATTTCTTGCTTTGATACTACCCCCTAAGTTCTCCACAATCTGCTTACAAATGCAAAGTCCAACTCCAACGCCCTGACTCGGATGTTTGCTAGAAAAATATGGAAAAAAGATTTTATCCAAATTTTCTTCTTCAATGCCACCAGCATTATCCTTAATACTTATTTTAATATAATTTAGTCCAAATTTAGTAAAATTAACCGAAATTTCTTTATTTTTTTGCAAATTAAAAGCCTCAATTGAATTGAGAAGTATATTTGCAAAAACGCGCAGTAAGTCATTTTTATAGGCTAAAACCTTAAAATCTTGTTTAAATTTACATATTACTTTAATGTTATTTTTTTCAAGCATTTCAAATAAAATTTGTAACACTTCGTTTAATGTTTGTTTTAAAGAGGTGTAATTGTCTTCTAAATGTTGATTAAAAAAATTCCTAGAATTATCTATAAGTTCTGACATAGACTTAATAACATCCTTTGATTTTAGATAAATTTCACTAAAACCTCGTTCATCCTTCACCCTTTGTTTCATTTCAAACATAGCAATGCCTAGTCCATTTAAGGGCTGTCTCCATTGGTGTGCTATATCACTTACTAGCTTTTCAAGGCTTGTTTGAAGCACTCTTTTAAAAACTTCTTTGTGATTGGCGTCATTTTTTTGCAAGGCCTTTGTAAAAGAATCATTAAAATTTGCTAGTAATTTATCATTTTCTTTTTTATGTTTTTTGCTTATATTATCAAGCTGCATACTCATTTGCCTAAGTCTTATGTGGTGGATTATTAATTCTTCGCTTAATTTATAAGAATTACTTACATCATAGGATATTAAAATTCTTTCTTGCAAAATATTTTTATCATCTACAATAGGGATAATCTTAGTATCTAAGTAAAAAACCTCGCCCTTTTTATCTATGTGCTTAAAAATAACATGGTGAGTGTTTTGTCCCTTTAATAATCTATCAAAAAAAGTTTTATCAATATCAGGGTGTTTTAAAATATGATATTTTTGCCCTAAAAGTTCTTTTTGCGTATAGCCACTAATTTTACAAAAATCATCGCTCACAAAGCTAAATTCATCTTTTTCATTAAGTCTAACAAATATAAAATTATTTTTTAAGCTATCAAAAATTTGAGTTTGTACCCTTTTCATTTAAATCCTCTAAGTCCTAAATAGGCAAGTATTATGCCATAAAGTATGATTAATATATAGCTAAGTATGCTAAAAAGTTGTTTAAAATTTTGATTTAAGGCATTTGATATAAGGCTAAAAAATAAAAGGGCTGGCAGGGTTGAAAGTCCAAAAATAAGCATTATTAACGCCCCGTTTATTGAGTTTTTACTCATGGCACTAGCTAGGTAAAAATATACTAAACCGCAAGGGATTAAGCCATTTAAAAAGCCTAAGATTACGCCTCCTTTTATGCCTTTAAAATTCATAGCCCTTTTTATAGGAACTTTTAAGAACTTCTCATAGATAAAGGCATTTTCAATTAAGGCTAGAATTTTACCCCTAATTATCAAAGCAAGTCCTAAAAAAACCATAAAAAGACCAAGTAAGAAAAAAGAAAGATTTTGAATTTTAGCATTTATTGCCAAAATTGAGCCAAAACTACCAAATAAAAAACCCAGACAAACATAGGCTAAAATTCTAAAACTATGATAAACAAGGCTTAAGATAAAGGGATTTTGCTCATTTTGATTAAGTCTTACAAAGGCTATATTAAAGCCTCCACACATAGAATAGCAATGTCCAAAACTAGACAAAACAGCCACGCTAATAATGGCTAAAATTTCACTTATATTCACACTAATTTCATAAATTCTTTAAAAATATATCTACTTTCATGTGGGCCTGAGCTACTTTCTGGGTGGTGTTGGACCGATATGATTGGATAATCTTTATAACGAACGCCCTCAACATTATCACCAAATAAATTTCTATGCGTTATAAAGGCTACTTCGCTTAAATTTTCTGGTACATTATAATTATGATTTTGTGCAGTAATTTCTACCCTTTTATTTTCTAAATTTATAACAGGATGATTTGCCCCATGTTGTCCAAATTTCATTTTATAAGTTTCATAACCAAAGGCATTGCTTAAAAGTTGGTGCCCTAGACAAATTCCTAACATTGGAATTTTTGCCTTTGCTAGTTTTTTAATCTGTTCTATCTCATTTTGTAAAATTTTTGGCTCTCCTGGCCCATTTGATAAAAACACCCCACAAAGTTCGCCCTT
Organism: Campylobacter sp. LR264d; assembly: GCF_008633895.1. Taxonomy (NCBI): domain Bacteria; kingdom Pseudomonadati; phylum Campylobacterota; class Epsilonproteobacteria; order Campylobacterales; family Campylobacteraceae; genus Campylobacter; species Campylobacter sp. LR264d. The sequence continues at coordinate 14,145 of NZ_VJNT01000002.1, read as the reverse complement.
ATTAAATAAATCTATAAAGACCTCAGCCTTTGTATTAAAGGGATAAATTTCTAACTCAAAACCAGCTTCTACAAGCTCATTTAAGATATTTTTCTTAACCCCATAATCAATCACCGCTATTTTTTTACCACTTTTTTTAGCCAAGTTATATGCCTTGCCGTTCCAAATACCTTGATTATGCGTATAAGTTTGCTTAGTGCTAACTTCTTCTACTAAATTTGTCTCTTCTATCCTTTTGCTTGAATTAAGCTTTTCTTTAAGTTCATCTTTATCAAAAATTTCAGTAGATATAATAGCCCTTAAATTCCCAAAATCTCTAATTAATTTTACTAAGTACCTAGTATCAACATTGCAAATTCCAATTTTTCCTTGCTTAGCTAAATAATCACTTAAACTTTGCTGTGCCCTAAAATTTGAATAAAAAGAACTTAACTGCCTTAATATAATCCCACTTGCAAAAATCTCAGCACTTTCATTATCATCTTTATTTGTCCCAACTACGCCAAGTTCAGGCATAGAAAAAACTATAAATTGCCCTGCGTATGAAGGATCTGATATTATTTCTTGATAGCCTGTCATAGAGGTATTAAAAACAAGTTCAGCTACAAAGGTACCACCCTTACCAAAGGCACTAGCTTCTAAGTAAAGTCCATTTTCTAAATAAAGTACTGCTTTCATTAAAACATGCCTTTTTTGCGAAGTTCTTCTTCGTATAATTTTTCAAATAAAAGCTCGTATTCTTCACTGCCAGGAATAGGTTTATTTTTATAAGTATCTATTTTTTCATAAACTAAATCTTCTATATCTTCATAAATTTTTAAATAGCCTTCTATGCTTGAAAATATCAAATTCTTAACGCGATTTTCACTAACTACGAAATTTACAAAATCCTCATCTACTAAGGCATTTAAAATTTTATGGGCTAAGTGATTGTGCCTATCTTCTGTATTTAAAAAAACACCAAATTCATTAGCTAGTTGCTTTTTAACTAGCCAAAACATATTTTTCCTATCAACTTGTGCAAAATCTACATTATCTTCTTGTTCTTCTAATAAATCCTTTGCCCTTTCATCAAGTCTTCTTTCATTGGCTATATCTTCTTCTAAAACCTTTTTAATACATTGTTTTAGCTTATCTTCCTGGTCTTTTATCTCAATAAAAGATGCATTTTCAATATCAAGGATAATTTTATTCGTAATATAAGGAATATGAGGTAATTTTATACGCATTTTCAAACCTTTATTAATGATTTTGTAATAATAACCTATTTTAAGTAAAAAAATATTAAAAGAAAAAATTTTTTTCTTACTTTTATTTTTAACCTTGTTTTAAAATGCTTGAAGTTAGAATTAAACAATTTTTTTCAAGGATTTTTATGCGTATTAATAAATTTATCTCACATAATACTAAATACTCAAGAAAGGAAGCTGATAACCTTATAAAACAAGGCCTAGTTAAGATAAATTCTAAAATCGCACAGCTTGGAGATAGTATAAAAGATGATGATAAACTTTATATAAAGGGAACAAAAATTGCTAAACGCACTAAATTTAGCGTCATCATGTATCATAAACAAAGGGGTGAATTAGTTAGTAAAAAAGATGATAGGGGGCGAAAAATCATTTATGATAGCTTGCCAAAGGGCTTTTCATCGTGGGTAAGTGTTGGAAGGCTTGATTTTACCAGCGAGGGTTTACTTTTGTTAAGTGATAGCGTAAGTGTGGCAAATGCACTTATAAATAGTGATTTAGAAAGGGAATATTATTTAAAAATAAAAGGGCAAATTAGTGAAAAAGTAATTTTAGCCATGCAAGAAGGCATTAAACTTCACAATGAAAAAAAAGGCGCTCACGCAAAAACAAAGATTACTTCAATGAAAATAGCCCCATTCTTAGACTATGAAATTTTTGGTTATAGTGGTGGTTTTACAAAGCTTAGGGTTATTATAAATGAGGGTAAAAATAGAGAACTTAGACGCTTTTTTGGGCATTTTGACCTAGAAGTTATGGATTTAAAAAGGGTAGCCTTTGGAGTGTTAGAACTTGGCATGTTAAAGCCTGGAAAGTACCGCTTTTTAGAAAATAATGAGTATGAAAAATTAAGGGATTTTTTAAGGGTTAATAACATTAAATACTAACCCTTATTTAACTTGTCCCTATCGCTTAATATAGGGCTTATATCGCCCCAGTCAATATTTACTTTTTTATCATTATAAGCTAGGGTTTGTTGATTTGGTGCGTCACAATACTCGCCATTATAGGCTAGTTTATAATAATACACCCCACCATTTTTAGAACTTATATAATGTGCGTTTCCTACATTTGGTGGCAGTAAAATTAAAAGCTGATTGCAAGGGTTTACAACAAATTTTTCATATTTTAAATAACTAGGACTATCTTTTCTTAAATCAACTACAACTTGAATTAACTCCCCATGTATGCAAGTAACAAGCTTATAAGTCTTATCATCATAATGAATCCCCCTTAAAACATTATAAGAAGAAGTTATAAATTTATCATGCTTAAAATGAATATCACTTGGCAATAAACTATCTAAATCATCATTATAAGCAGTCCAAATTTCACCCCTTAAATCCTTAAATTTACTAGGGCTTATGATATAAACGCCACTTATTATCTTACTTTCTTTAATATCAAAACAAATAGCCATTATGCAGCCTTTTTGCACAATGGCGTAAGTGTTTTTAAATTTAGTCTAACCCCCCCCCATTTAACACTTTTGCTAATTTATTTAAATGCTTGCTAATATCTACTTGGTGATTTCCTACAAAAAAGCCATTTGTATGCAAAATTTTAGCGTTTTTTAAGTCCTTATAAATTTCATAATCAAAAAATTTCATTACTTCATTTTGAGTAAAATCACCTGCAACTATAGGTCTATATTCTATCCTTGCTTCTTCAAGCCTTTTTAAAACCTCTTTTCTATTTAGTTTTGAATCCTTTTTTATAATAAAAGAAAAGCCAAACCATGAGCTTTTTCCTATTTCTTCTTGTATTAAAAAATTTTTATTATCCTTAAAAAGTTCGCAAAATAATTTAGCGTTTTTTCTTCTTTCTTCTATAAATTTTGGTAATTTTATAAGCTGTTTAATACCTATAGCCCCACTCATTTCAACAGGCCTTACATTATAACCTGGCAGTATAAAGCGAAATGATTCACTAAAACAATCGTCACTTTTTTTGCTTATTAAATTATCCTTTGGTAAATTCCTAGTCCAGCCATGTGCTCTAAGGCATAATAAAATTTGATAAAGTTCTTCATCATTAGTTACCACAAGCCCACCTTCCATAGTAGCCATATGATGAGAAAAAAAGCTAGAAAAGGTACCCATTATGCCAAAGGTGCCTGTTTGTTTTCCCTCAAAACTTGCCCCCATGCTTTCGCAGTTATCTTCTAGCAAAATTATATCCTTGTTCTTTATAATGGCATTAATCTCGTTAAAATCATTAGGATTGCCTAACAAATTTACGCACATTATCATCTTAGTTTTATCGCTAATTGCACCCTTTAAGGCTGATAAGTCATAATTTAGAGTATTTAAATTTATATCAACAAATTTTAATTTAAGCCCATATTGATACAAAGGATAATAAGTAGTACTCCAAGATACAGCAGGAACTATCACCTCATCGCCTCTTTTTAATTTAGGCTTTTTAGTGTAAAACAAAGAGGCCACGGCTATTAAATTTGCAGTTGAACCTGAACTTGTCATAACAGTGTATTTTGAACCAACAAAGTTAGCAAAATCCTTTTCAAATTGGGCTACCTTTTTACCCATTGTAAAAGTATTATTTTTAATCACCTCAGCTATAGCGTCTAATTCTTCCTTATCCCAGGTAGAACTTGCTAAAATATAATCTTTCATAGTTATCCTTTAAATAAAAGCATTTTACAATATCTTTTTAAATACTAATCTAAAATTTCACAATACAAAGCAGTTTCGGCTGATATATTTGTATCAATTGGCTTATAAATTTTAAAGCTATAACCTAAATTCCACGATTCTATTAAGGGCTTTATCTCAAAAAAATCCCTAACCCCATGATATATACTAATTAACATTGCAGGTTTATATTTACAAATACTGTGTTTTGCACCTTGTAAAAAATCCATCTCAGCCCCTTCTATATCTACCTTTATAAAGCCTATATTTACATTTACTTCTTTTACAAATTCATCTAAACTTGTAATTTGTGCTAATTCTTGCGTTTTTAAATTTTTATCTATACAAGAACCTATCCCACCACTTTTTACATAAAAACTATCTCTTTGCTTACCAAGTCCAAGATTAAAGGGCTTAATCTTATCTTCAAGCTTGTTTAATCTTATGCTTTCTTTTAAAAGTGAGAAATTTTTCTTATCTAGTTCAAAGCTATAAATTTTTTTATTAGTAAATTTTGACAAAATCAAAGCACTATCACCAATATAAGCTCCAATATCCATAATATCCTTATCTTTAAGCTTATCCAAATGCCTTAAAACATGCATACTATGTTTATGATAAAACACAGAAATTTCAAAGGCTGACACAGGCAAATAAAAGCCATCATAAAAATATAAATTCTCATTAATCTTAAAAATTTTATTTTGAAAATTTTCCCTTATATCCTTTAAACAAGCCTTTTCTTTACTGGTTAAAAAGGGAAAAATATGCTTATTATTTTTATAAGTAAATTTAAGCCTATTGATTATGCTAAACACTACCTCACAACTTTTTTTATCCAAATTTTTAATTAATTTTGGCAAATGCGTATTTAAATACTTTTCATCAAAAAAGCCCTCGCTTAAAGAAAAGGCCAAAGACCCCCCCCCCATCTAAAACTAAATTTTTTGAAAAATCAATGCTCTTTTTAAAAAACAAAATTCCACAAAATCTATACTCATAAACTACAATCTTAGCCCCACCATGTGAAATTTTTACCTTTCTAAGCTTAGAAAATAAAAAAGAATGAAAATTTGAACCCTTTCTTTTTAACATCTTTCATCCTTTATAATTTTGTTAATTGTTACTTCTAAGCTATCTTTATCAAGGTGAAATTTTTTCCTTAAAAAATCTTGCTTTCCTATCTCGTGTATAAAGTGATTTTTAATGCCTATTTTATGCACATATCTTTTTAATTTATATTCTAAAAAGGAACCCAAACCACCAAAATTAAAATGTTCTTCAACTACTATTATAGTTTTAAACTTATGCATAAAATTTAAATTTTCTATGTTATTTGAATTTATAAAAGGCAAACTTGCAAGGGTAATATTTAAGCTTTTAGCTATATCAAAAAGCTCGTTTATAATCACAGAATGGCTTATTATTAAACAATCACTATCTCCACTTAAATGAATTTGCAAAGAAGTAATATCTCTTATATCTTGCTTATGTAAAATAGGGTCATTTGCCTTTGTAAGCCTAATATAACTTGGCTTATCGCTTTTATAAGCATACTCAAAACTTTTTCTTGCTTCTATGCTATCGCTTGGAGAAAAAATTTGTAAATTTGACAAGGTTAAGGCTAAGCCTATGTCTTCTACTGCATAATGAGTAATGCCACTTGGTGCATAAGTTAGTCCACTTCCTATGGCTATTAAAATAACGGGTAATTCTTGGTAGCAAATATCGTTTCTTACTTGTTCGTATGGTCTCATTAAAACAAAGGGGGCGATATTGTAATAAATTGCCTTTCTACCACTTAATGCTAAGCCTGCACAAAATCCTATAGAACAAGCCTCGTTAATGCCGGGGTTAAAATACTGCCTTTGATTTTGCTTAAATTCATCCCATAAACCAAGCCCTGCATCCCCTGCTACTAAAAATAATCTTTCATCATTTTTTGCTGTATTAATAATAATTTTTGCCACCTCGTTTCTCATTTTAACTCCTCTAAGGCAAGTTGTAATTCTTCATCACTTAACGCGTAATAATGCCAATGCAATTTATCTTGCATAAAGCTAACGCCCTTACCTTTAATAGTCTTGCAAATCAAACATAAGGGCTTAGAACCTTTATAATCATTAATCAAGCTAGAAATTTTTTCTATATCATGCCCATCACACTCAAAAACCTCCCAGCCAAATGCTAGTAATTTAGCGCTTAGCGAATTTAAGGGCAAAATATCATTTGTCCTAGCATAGGCTTGTAAGTTGTTATAATCAATTAAAAGCCTTAAGTTATTAAGCCTTAAAACAGGGGCTAACATAATGGCCTCCCAAACGCTACCTTCTTGGCTTTCCCCATCACCCATTAAACAAAAGACCTTTCTAAATTTAGCCCCCTTTTCAAAATTTAATTTTAAACTCAAAGCAATTCCAAGGGCTATTGGCAAACCATGGCCTAGGCTTCCTGCTGAACTTTCTATAAATTCATTGCTAAATTTATCTAAATGAGCTGGCAAAGTGCCATTATTTTGATAAAAACTATCTAAACTTTCCTTGCTTAAAAAGCCTTTATGATAAAGCGTAACATACAAAGACAAAGCTGCATGGGCCTTTGAGAGTATAAAAATATCCCTATTTGCAAAGTCTTCTTTATTTATATACATTACCTTAAAATAAAGGGCTATTAAGATATCTATGCAAGAAAGATTTGAGCCTATATGAGAACTTTTAGCCTTATTTGAAATTTTTAAAATGTCTTTTCTTAACTCCTTACTTAACATTTTTCACCCCTTTTAATTCTTTATCAAAAAAACTTTGAAAATACTCAATACTTCTTTTAATGCCATAATCAATCGATTTAAAATTAGCCTTTTCAAATTCGTTTGTATATTTGCTAATGTCTAAAACCACGTTTTTATAAGCACCCTCAACGCCCTTATCTTCTTTTGGGCTTATAAGCTTTGCATTTGTATATTTTGCTATGATTTTGGCGATATCTTTTATCCTAGCCCCATATCCACCATAAAATGCCCCACTTATATTATAAATTCTTTCTTTGCCATTTAACAAAACATTTAAAAGCATTTCTATAACATCGCTTATATAACAAATTTGCCTACTTGCAAGACCACTATCCATCATCTCAATTTTGCCTAAAATCAAGGCTTTTTTGATAAATTCAGCTATAAATCTTTTATCATCAAATTTAACTCCAGGACCATAGGCTATGGCAATTCTTGCAATTTTAATGTCGATTTTATCAGCAAAGCTTTGGGCTATTAATTCTCCCATTCTTTTAGCTTCTCCATAAATAGAAGAAATTTTACTTATATCAATATTGCCTTTATAAATCTCTCTTATACCAAAATGCAAAGAATCGTCCACTTCGCCATAAATAGAAGATGAACTTAAAAATAAAACCTTAGCTTTATTACTTTCTGCCCTTTGTAATAACTCATAAAAAGAATTTACATTTAAATTTATGCTTTGATATAAATTTTGAAGTACCTTTTTAGGTTGGGCGTAAGTTGCTGCGTGTATCAAATAATCAAAATCTACATTTAAGCCTTGTTTACTTAAATCAGAATTTAAATAAGTGATATTTTCATCCCTTGGCAAAGTTAAATTTGGCTTTGAAAAAGAATGGGCTATTAATTTTAAATTTAGCCTTTCTTTTTTGTCTATAAAATATAAAAAAGAAAGTAAATTACTACCTATTAGCCCATTACTGCCCGTTATTAAGATAGTTTTATTTTTTAGTTTTTTAAGATTTAAAACGCAAATTTCTTCATAGTCTTTTTGTAAAAATTCATATAATTTCATTTAATCCTCCTAAGCACTTTTAAGGAAGATTAAATTGTTAAGAACTAAATCCCCCCCCCCATAAGTGTTTTTATACCACTCATACATCATTTTAATACCCCTTTCTAAGTCAATTTTACTTTTCCATCCAAGTGAATTTATCTTTGAAGTATCCATGAGACGAGGCGTTGTGTTATCTGGCTTATTAGCATTAAATACTAAGTCCCCATTAAAGCCAACTATCTTTTTAACCATTAAGGCAACTTCTTTTATGGAATAATCCACCCCACTTCCTATATTAAGCAAGGCATTATCCTTTAAGTCCTTAAAATCCACATTTTGCATTACATAAAAGGACGCACTTGCAAAGTCTTGGCTGTGTAAAAATTCCCTTCTAGTCTGTCCTGTTCCCCAAATTTCTACGCTTTCTTTGCTTATGCCAAAATCACTAAGGTATTTTTTAGCATCCTTTAAGCTCATATTTAAATCTTTTAAAACTAAATCTTCTTTATCTTCTTCTAACAATCTTGCAAGGTGAAATTTTCTAAGCAAGGCAGGTAAAACCCTAGCATTTGCAAGGTCAAAATTTGCACTTATGCCATAAAGATTATTTAAGGCTAGACATAAAAAATTTGTGTTATATTGTAAGTTAAAGGCCTCACAAAGCATGGCTGTATGAATTTTTGAAAGCCCATAATAACTCACGCTTTTTTCTAACTTTGAATCAAGCAAGCTTTCTTCTTTTATAGGGTTTATAGCATTTTTTGGATACATATAGCCTGAACCATAACAAATAAGCTTTTTAATCTTATTTTCATAAGCACTGTATAAAATATTATTTACTATCATGGTATTTACATATAAAAAATCAGCCTTTTGTAAGGTATTTGCAACCCCACATGGTAAAACTGCACATAAAAATACAAAATCAGGTTTTTCACTTTTAAAAAACTCACTTACTGCTTTTTGATTTGTTAAATCTAATTCTTTGTGATTTTTATATACTAAATTCGTATAGCCATTTTTTAATAAATACCCCTTTATAGCACTTCCACCACTTCCCATGTGCCCTGCAATGTAAATTTTACTATCCATGGTTAAGGTCTCTACTACTTAATATAGGGTCTATATCGCCCCAGTTTATATTAATGCTTTTATCATTGTAAGCAAGACTAAATTGCTCATGTACGTCAAGGTACTCGCCTGTATAAGCATATTTATAATGATACAAAGCTTCGTTAGATTTTACAAAATACGCATTACCCATATTTGGTGGCATTAAAATAAAAAGTTGATTGTCTTTATTTATGATAAATTTTTCCCATTTTAGATAGGTAGGACTTTCCTTTCTTAAATCAACTACAACTTGAATAATCTCCCCATAAACGCAACTTACTAATTTATAGGACTTAGAGTCTCCATGAATTCCTCTTAAAACATTTTTGCAAGATAGGGAAAATTTATCGTGTTTAAAAAAAAGATTCTTTGGTAAAAGCTTTTCTATGTCATCTTTGTAAAATGAAGTATAAATACTACCTCTGTTATCCCAAGCTATATTTGGTTTTATTATAAAAACCCCTGCTAACTTAGATTCTTGTATATCAAAACTAAATCCCATTTACGCCACCTTGCTAGGGATTTGTTTTGTGGTTTTGTTAAGACCTAATCCCCCCCCGTTAAGGTACTTTTATAATACTCATAAGTTTGCATAATTCCTCTTTCTAAATTGGTATAAGTGTCAAAGCCAAGGGCTTTTAACTTAGAAATATCAAGCAATTTTTGCTTCATTCCAACAGGCTTAGTTAAATCAAAACTAAATTCTCCTTTATAACCAAGCACCCTAGCTACTATTTTATAGTACTGCAAAATACTATAATCCTTTCCCGTGCCTACATTTAAATTATTTGGCAGGTTATTAAAATTTTCAAGCGAAAAAAAGCAAATTTTAGCTAAGTCACTTGCATACATAAATTCCCTTTTTGCACTACCATCCCCCCAAATTTCAACTATATTTAAATCATTGCTTTTAGCAAAATGAATTTTTGCAATGATAGCTGGGATTAAATGGGCGTTTTTGTCAAATTTATCAAATTTACCATATAGATTACAAGGTATCAAGGTCTTATAAGTTTTATTTTTATCTTCTTTGTTTATATACTCACAAAGCCTAGTATTTAAAATCTTAGCCAAGGCATAGCCTTCATTTGTAGGTTCTAAACTAGCACTCAAAATTAAATTTTCTTTTAAAAGCCCGTTAAAATCCTTTGGGTACATGCACGAACTTGCTAAATTTAAAAAATTTTTTATATTATTTTCAAAGCAAGAAGTTATTAAATTTAAACCCATATAAGCATTATGTACTAAAAACTTAACAGGATTTGCTACATTTGCTGCAATGCCCCCAACTAGCCCTGCTGCATGGATTACATAATCAATTTTATTTGCCTTTAAAAAGCTATCAATTGCCCCTTTATCTAATAAATTTAACTCATACTTACTAGGGGCTAAAATTTTATAATTTTTAGCAAATTCACATTTTAATATGTTTTGCCCTACCATGCCTCTACCGCCTGTTAAAAATATAGTCTTCACCTATCAAGCCTTTCAAAATAAAGTGGTAATTCTGGATTATATGGCACACTTGGATAATCTAAATTCTTTATATTTCCACCCTTTTTATAATAAACTTGCTTATACTTACTTGCTATATCCTTTCTTAAAAAGCTTACTTCAATGGTAGTACTAAAAAATAAGCCCCTAGAATAAAAAATTTTTCCATGGTTATTTAAATGCGTATGAAAGGGCGTAAATTCGCTATTTAATTTATTTAAAATCTTTATCCTTTTTTCAAAGCCACTTGATTCTTCTGGATTACACCCATGAAATTCAAAGATAATTTGAGAAAAATACCTTTTTAGCTCCCTTATATCTAAATTTTCTAGCATATCCCATTCGCTATTTTCTATATCACATTGCAAGATATTTTCATCACCTTTAAGCTCATTATCCTTTAAAACTTTCTCAAAGGTGATATTTAAATCATCGTTTTTATTTGATATAAATTTCTTATGAAAGCTTATATTTTCATGCTTATAAGGTGAGTTTTGTATACTTGCATCATACTCTATAACCTTAATGCCTAAATTTGCCATTTCCAAATCCCAAGGAGAATGCTCACTTACCCCAAGAGAAAGGGCTTTTATCTTACTCAAATCCCCCCCCCCATTGAGTGCATTACATAGCCTCCATCGTTCTTGCCACCTATGCGAGTTAAATTTTTTCTAGGTAGCTTTAATGGTCTTAAAAGCCTTAGATAGCTTTTTACATTTTCAAAACACCCCTCATTATGATTAATTCTAATATAATTTTTATACCTATTTTGAAGCAATAATAATAAAAGTTCTTTGTCTTTTTTATCAATGCTTAAATTTAAAATGATTTGTGACATTAAAAGCTGGTAGTTTAATTCGTTATTTAGTTTTAATTTTTCATTTAAATTTTGCAAAAACGTTTGCATTTTTAGCTCCTTATTCAAAATATCTTAAAATGGTATAACCACCATTTTTAAGATAAACATCTTTTTTCATCATTTTTAAATCACTTTTCATCATATCATTTACCAAATCTTGCAAGTTAAACTCTCTACTCCACCCTAATTTTTTTTCTGCTTTACTAGGGTCGCCAAGCAATATATCCACCTCAGTTGGTCTAAAATACCTTTTATCAACCTCAACTACTACTTGCCCCTTTTGTAAATGGCTAAAATCAAGCCCAAGCTCACTAGCCCTATTTAGGTCTAAATCATCAATTATTCCCTTTTCATCTAAGCCACTGCCCTTAAAATCAAGCTTTATTCCACAATATTCAAAAGCAAGTCTTACAAAATCACGCACCATAGTAGTTTGACCCGTGGCTATTACCCAGTCTTCTGCCTTTTCATATTGTAAAATTAACCACATCATTTTTATATAATCTTTTGCATGTCCCCAATCCCTTTTTGCGTCCAAATTTCCTAAATATAACTTATCTTGCAAATTTAAGGCTATTTTAGATGCTGCACGAGTGATTTTTCTGGTTACAAAAGTTTCACCTCTAACAGGGCTTTCATGGTTAAATAAAATTCCATTACAAGCAAAGATATTATAAGCTTCTCTATAATTTATAGTAATCCAATAAGCATACATTTTTGCCACTGCATAAGGGCTCCTTGGATAAAAAGGGGTGTTTTCATTTTGTGGAATTTCTTGTACCTTGCCATATAATTCACTAGTTGAAGCTTGATAAATTCTAGTTTTTTCAATAAGTCCTAAAAATCTAACTGCATCCAAAATTCTTAAAGTTCCAACTCCATCGGCATTTGCTGTATATTCTGGCGTTTCAAAACTAACCCCTACATGAGACATTGCTGCTAGGTTATAAATTTCATCAGGTTGAATTTGGGCTATTAACTTTGTTAAATTCATAGAATCTGTCATATCCCCAAAGTGTAAGTGAAATTTGCTATCCTTACTATGATGGCCTTCAAATAAATGGTCTATTCTATCAGTATTAAAAAGCGAAGACCTTCTTTTTATGCCATGTACTTCGTATCCCTTTTTTAATAAAAACTCGGACAAATAAGCCCCATCTTGACCTGTAACCCCTGTAATTAAAGCCTTTTTCATAATTTACCTCTGTTAAAATCATCTTCTATTCTTACTATGTCATCTTCTTTTGTGTATTCTCCAACTTGAACCTCTATTAAGACAACTGGAATTTTGCCCTCATTGCTAAGTCTGTGAGTATGCCCCATTTTTACATAAATTGACTCATTTGGCCTAACAAGTCTTATTTCATCTTCTACTTGCACACTAGCCGTACCACTTAAAACTATCCAGTGTTCGTTTCTATGAAAATGCTTTTGTAAAGAAAGCCTTTTTCCAGGTCTAACCACTATCCTTTTTATCTTATAGCCCTTTTCATCTTCTAAAGTAGTATAAGTACCCCAAGGTCTGTGCATGGTTATAGGGGTCGTTCCTATATCATCATTTTTGATATTTTCATAAATTTCTTTTACCCTTTGAGCTGACTCTTTTTTACCAATAAGCAAGGCATCATCGGTGTCAATAATCATTAAATCATTAATGTCAATGGTGGCTATAAATTTTTTATTTGCCAAGACAAAATTATTATAAGAATCTAAAAATATACCCTTTGCGTTGTTAAAATTGCCATTTTTATCGCTTTTAAATTCCTTAGACAAAGACTCAAAACTACCAACATCACTCCATCTTATATCGCTTTTAACGACCTTGATTGAGCTTGATTTTTCCATTAAGGCATAATCAATGCTTAAATTTGGAAGTTCTTGCATATCTTTTTCATAAATTTTTACTAAATTTTCTTGCTTTAAGGCGTTATTAAAGGCATTTAAAGAACTTTCATAAATATCGGGTGCAAATTTTTGCATTTGTTCTAAGAAAAAACCAACCTTAAAGGCAAACATGCCCGAATTAAATAAATATTCTTTTGACTCTACAAATTCTTGTGCCCTTTGAAAATCAGGCTTTTCAAAAAAGCCACAAACCTCGTTTTCATTTTTAAATTTAATGTATCCATAACCCGTTGATACAAAATCACAAGTTATCCCAAAAGTAACTAAAAAATTTTGTTCTGCTAACTCCTTAGCCTTTAAAACTGCCTTTTGATAGGCTTCTTCATCTTTTATTAAATGGTCACTTGGAGTAACTAAGACAATATCATCCTTATTTAAGGATAAACAAGCTAGACTAATGGCAGGGGCTGTATTTTTACCAAAGGGTTCTAAGATATAAGAAGTGTTGGAATTTTCATTAAGTTCATTGATTTGGTCAAGTGCTAAAAAATATTGAGAAATATTTGAAACTATCAAGGTTTTATCGCAAAGCTTTAAATTTCTTTTGAAGCAAAGTTGAAACAAGGAAAAATTGTCAAAAATTTGCAAAAATTGCTTAGGCATAAAGGTTCTACTTAAGGGCCAAAGCCTAGTACCACTACCTCCGCAAAGTATGATATTTACCATTTTTTTCATTTTTTATACCTTGCCTTTAACTCTGTTCTATCTTTAAAATAAAACTTAATCAAATCTCCACGCCATTTATTTTTATAAGCTTTTATAAAAGCAAGTCCTAATTGATAAGAAAAATATTCCTTTATCTTTAAGGCTTCTTTATAATCAAAATAACTTTCAAGAGGTCTATAATTTGTCTCTTTTAATGAATTTTTTAACCTTATAAACTTAAAACAATTTTTATCGCCAAATATATTTACTAAATAGAGATTGTAACATACAGCACTTAGTCTAGTCCCAAGTCCATCAAGTTTATTACAAATTATATAATTCATTTTTACAACCATAATACAAAATTCTAAAACTTCTAATTTCCACATTTTCCATTTAAACCAAGACAAAAAAAGTTTGAAAATTGCTGTTTT